>CAYORE010000086.1:0-22535 GCA_964406325.1 uncultured Bdellovibrionales bacterium
GAGGAAGAAGGGGGAGAAATTGGAATGTCCGGAGAGCAGGTGAGATTGAGACAAATATTTTTTCGAAAAGATAACTTTGTGGATTGGTTACAGCAACAAAAAAAGTTGACGGCGGTAAAAGTTTTTTGGCAGAGATATTGGTGGGATAAAAAACGAGGAGAGGTGATATTCGGAAAAGAAAGTCAACGGGAGGCGGAGCGGATAGTAAAAATGAAATCTCAGGGTGATCCCAGTATGGAATAGATTTTTCTGTTTTTTGTGTCAACGATTGGCAATTGGCAATTAATAATCAGTAGCCGGTAGTTGATGATTACCAATTTAACATCTGTGAAATTAAAAAAATAAAAAAATAAAATGGAAGAAGAAAATTCGGAAAATACAAATCAATCCGTTTCTCAGTCAACAACTTCCACTGTTCATGGTGATCGCTTTGTTGACTTGTCGGCAACCAAAAGAAAAATAGCCAAGATGAAACAAGAATCAGAGGAACAGGAGACGGCCGATTATGCCAAAGAGATGGGATTGCCTTATTTGGATTTGAATATTTTTCCGATTACCGCCAAGTATATTACTTTGGTACCGGAAGAGGAGGCTCGGAAAAATAAGTTGGTGGTTGTTCACAAGATGGACCGAGAGTTGATTTTGGGAGTTTTTGATCCGACTTTACCGGGAGTAAAGGAGGTGGTGGATAGGTTGGAAAAAGAGAATGGATTTAAGGTGAGATTATTTGTCGTTTCTCAACGATCTTTAACGAAGGCCTGGGAAGTATACAAAAGACATACTTTGGTGGAGGCCTTTGATTATATGAGGATGCAATTGACCGGCGATGATTTGAAAGAATTTGAAAAAGAGTTGGATGTTTTGGAAAAACTCGGTAAAAGAATTAATGAAATTCCAACAACCAAATTGTTGAATATCATAATTGCCGGAGCGATAAAATTGGAAGCATCTGATATTCATTTGGAGCCGGAAAAAAATAATCGAGTCAGGTTGCGATATAGAATTGACGGAGTATTGCATAATGTAGTTTCCATTAATAAAAATGTTTATCCCAGTATCGTTTCTCGAGTGAAGATTTTAAGTAAGATGATGTTGAATGTTTATGATGTTGCTCAAGATGGTCGTTTCAGTATTAAGATTGACGATGAAAATTCAATTGATGTTCGTGTTTCCGTTTTGCCGGGTAATTATGGAGAAAATATTGTATTGCGTTTATTAAATCAAGATATTTCTTCCTTAACTTTGGATAAGTTGGGATTGACCGGTAAAAATTACGAGTGGTTATTGGCGCAGTCGGAAAAAAGACAGGGTATGATAATTAATTCCGGTCCGACGGGGAGCGGTAAAACCACCACTTTGTATTCTTTGATTAATAAAATTAATTCAGAGGAGAAAAAAATTATCAGTATTGAAGATCCGATTGAATATCAAGTGCCGGGAGTTAGACAGACGCAGGTGGAAGAGGAGAGAGGGTATACTTTTGCCGAGGGTTTGCGAGCGATTGTCAGGCAGGACCCGGATGTTATTTTGGTTGGAGAAATTAGAGATGGGGAAACGGCGGATATAGCCGTTAATGCTTCTTTGACCGGACATTTGGTCTTGACTACCGTGCATGCCAATACTTCCGCCGGAGTGATTGGGCGGATTGTTGACTTGGGAATTAAACCGGCCATAATTGCTCCGGCGGTTAATGCGATTATCGCTCAAAGATTGGTAAGAAAATTATGTGAACATTGTAAGGTTAAATATAAACCGGCTCAAGAAACGGTGGGGGTGATAAAAGAAATGCTTTCTCTTATTTCACCTAAATCGGAAATTGAAGTTCCAAAAGAAGTGGATTATCTTTGGGAAGCCAAGGGTTGTGTTAAATGTAACGGTTTGGGCTACAAGGGAAGAGTGGGTATTTTTGAGGTGATGACCATTGATGAGGACATTAGAAGATTGATAGAAACAATGGCGACCGAGTATGATATTCGGAATGCTTCTTTGGAAAAGGGAATGATTACTTATGAGCAGGATGGAATTGTTAAGGCCTTGAGAGGAGAAACTTCTTTGGAGGAAGTTCAGCGGGTGGCCGGTAAGGGAGATTATTTGTTGAATCTTTATGAAAAAATTATGATTCAAACATTGTCTCGAGGAATTAATATTGAGGAAGAGGTGATTAGAATACTGGAAGACAATAAGGGCGATTATACTAAGTTGAAAGAATTAGTAGAGAATGCATCTTCTAAAGATAAAATAAAATATATTTTGGCGGCCGGATTGATTATGCAGGCCGGAGATATTCATATTGAACCGGGAGAGAAAGAGTTTAAAGTTCGTTACAGAATAGATGGTATCTTGCATGATATTATTAGTTTGCCGATGAATGAATATTTGACGGTTTTAAATCAAATCAAAGAATTGATTGGTGTAAAAATTCAGAAAAGGGAAGGAGTGGTGGATGGTCGTTTTAGAATTGTTTTGCCGGAGAATTTGACGGAATTTAGTGATCACAAAATTGATGTACGAACTTCAATTATTTTGGGTGGTTATGGAGACATTGTGGTTATGCGGTTGTTAAATCAAACGGCTCAGGCGACGGAATTAAAAAAATTGGGCTTGCGAGAGATTAACCTTCTTAAATTAAACAGAAATATCAAAAAACCCAATGGAATGGTCTTGAATACCGGTCCGACGGGCAGTGGTAAGACTACCACTTTGTATAGTGCCATTAAAAAAATTGCCAAACCGGAGTTAAAAATTATTACCGTGGAAGATCCGATTGAATATCAAATGGATGGAATTTTACAAACACAAGTTAACGAAAAAGAGAATTATACTTTTGCCACCGCTTTGCGAAATCTTTTGCGACAAAATCCGGATATAATAATGATTGGAGAAATTCGAGATGAGGAAACGGCCAAGATTGCTTATCAAGCCGCTCTAACCGGACATTTGGTTTTAAGTACTTTGCATACCAATAATGCCGCCGGTTCGGTGCGACGATTGGCCAATATGGGAATAAGTTTGTCAGATATGTCTTCGGGAACAAATTGTTTTATGGCTCAACGATTGGTAAGAAAATTATGTGAGCATTGTAAGAGAGAAGTAAAATTGTCGGCGGAAAAGAGGGAGCAAATTGATAATGTTCTGAATAAAATATCTCCGGCCAGTGAAGTGGAAATACCGTCGGTAAGAAATACTTATGAAGCGGTTGGTTGTCCTCGTTGTCACGGTCTTGGTTATAGTGGGCGAGTGCCGGTGGCGGAGGTGATGGAGATAGATGAGGAAATGGAAAAATACATAGTTTCCAATCCGACAACTACGGAATTGCAGGAGAAGGCCATAGAACAAGGAATGTTAACGATGGGACAAGATGGTGTTTTGAGGGTGGTGGAAGGGATAACCACCTTGGAAGAAGTGGCGCGTGTTTCCGAAGAAGTTGAGTTGGAAGATATTTCTTAATAATTTTATAACAACAATGAAGAGTTCGGGAAATAAATTTTTTTTCTTCAGTGGAGGCCTGATCATATTGGGAGGTGGTTTGTTGTTGACAATTATTTTTCTGTTAAATCCTTATAAAGATTTACCTTTGGCGGGGGATTTGTCCAAAGAGGTGTCAAATATTTTTTCTTTATTATTGTTTTACGGCTCAACTTTGGTTTTTATCAGTGGTGTTTTTTCCACTTTATTTTTTTGGCGAAGTAAAAAAAAGAACCGGACAGGTGATTTGTATTTACATGCTGTAACTTCTTTTCGGCGGAGCATTTTAATGGGAGTATTGGTGTGTTTGCTATTATTATTACAAAGTTGGCGAATGTTGGTTTGGTGGGATGCTCTTTTGGTAGCGGTGGCGGTGATTTTACTGGAGGCATATTTGGCGGTACGGAATGGTTAGGATTTATAAATTTTTAAGGTATATTTTAAACACCATAAACCTATGTCTGAACAACCATCATCCATAAAAGAACGACCAACTGTCAGCTCGGAAGCTTGGGTTGAAAATATGGACCGAGAAATTCGGGAATGGGTCTTGAAATTTATTGTCACCATTCATCAAGCGCAAGTGGCTTTAGCTACTATCGAACAAGATTTTGTGAAAAACGGACCTCGCCAACGACCGATGTAAGACCTGCCTCCCTATTCCGTTTTAGACCACTTAACTCAGAGTCAAACAAAAAAATACTAAGCTATTATACAAGATTTGGCGGAGAGAAATAATTAAGACCGAAAGAGGGAGGCGGTGATTTTGCTGATTAAAAATTGGGGTCAAAGTTAGGTTTCGGATGTCAGTTTGGAGTGTGTAATTTATCGGAAGTTGACTTTTATCATTAATCTTATATAATGAAGACTTGTGAAAGGATGCTTTCGCAAGTTTAATTTATAAATTTGAAAGAATGAATTTAAAAAAATTGAAAAAGACTAAAGTGGTAGCCACTATCGGTCCGGCTACGGAAAATAAAAGTCAGTTATTGAAATTGACGAAAGCGGGAATGAATGTGGCACGGTTAAATTTTTCTCATGGTGATTTTGAGGAGCATGGTGCCAGAGTAAAAAATATCAGAGAAGTAGAGAGAGAAACAGGAATGAGTGTGGCTATTTTGCAGGATTTGGGAGGAGTAAAGATAAGAATTGGTGATTTTGAAAATGATTCCATTGTGTTAAAAAGGGGGCAGAAGTTTATTTTAACCACTAAAAAAATCATCGGTAATGAAAATAAGGTCTATATTAATTACAAGAAATTACCACAAGAAATTGAAATTGGACAAAAAATTTTACTGGACGATGGAACAAAAGAATTAAAAACGGTGGCTATCAAGGGAGAGGAAATTGTAACCAGGGTAATTAATGGTGGGATGATTAGGTCGCGACGAGGAGTTAACATTCCCAATGCTCGCTTAAGTGTAGATGCTTTGACACCAAAAGATAAAAATGATTTGAAATTCGCTTTTGAGCATCAGGTTGATTTTGTGGCGATTTCTTTTGTAAGACAAGCAAAAGATATTTTACAATTGAGAAAACTTTTGGAGAAACATAATTCTCAAGCTAAGATTGTTGCTAAAATAGAAACGCCGGAAGCGATTGAAAATATTGATGAAATTATTTCAGCCACAGATGTGATTATGGTGGCCAGAGGAGATTTGGCTGTAGAAGTGCCCGCCCAAGAAGTTCCTCATTTACAAAGAATGATTATTCATAAATGTCAGGTGAAAGGACGCCCGGTGATTGTAGCTACTCAAATGATGGAATCAATGATTAAAAATCCCGTGCCGACCAGAGCAGAGGTGGCGGATGTGGCTAATGCCATTTTGAACGGCACTGATGCCGTGATGTTAAGTGCGGAAACGACAGTAGGTGATTTTCCGGTGGAGGCGGTTAAGATGATGGCGGAAATTGCCAAGAGAACGGAGGAGGAAATAAGATATCAGCCGGTGAAAGATAATGAGAAATATACTCGGGCCACCGTTAATGCCGTTTCTCGAAGCGTAATCAGAACTGCTTTGGATGTTGAGGCCGAATGTATTGTCGCTTTGACGGAGTCCGGAGAAACCGCTCGGAAAATAGCTCGTTATCGTCCCAAACAGATTATCATTGCCTTAACTCCGGAGGAACCGACCAAAAGGCAACTTTCCATTTCTTACGGTTGTTATGCCGAAAGTATTGCCGGATTTAAGACTGTTTCGGAAACTGTGGCGGAGAGTAAAAAAATATTAATTGAGAAACGAATTGTTAAAAAGGGAGACAAGGTGGTGATTGTGGCGGGAATTCCTTTTGGAAAATCCGGAACAACCAATATGATGATTGTAGAAGAGGTTTAGAGATGTTTACAGAATTACCGGATTGAAAATAACTTTCAATTAATATTATGATTTTACCTACAATAGAAAAAGAAAAGGAGTTACAAAAAAATGGTTTTGATGTTATTATTGGAGTAGATGAGGTAGGCAGAGGTCCTTTGGCCGGACCGGTGGTAGCCGGAGCAACTTGGGTTAAACCGAGTATTTTAGAGGAAGATTTTGAATTAAGGGGTTTGATTAGGGATAGTAAAAAACTTTCCGAAAAGCAACGAGAAAAAATTTATACATTTATTCAAGGTAATGAAGGTTTTGTTTCCGGAATTGGAGAGGTATCCGTAGAAATGGTTGATAAAATTAATATTTTAAATGCAGCTCTTTTGGCAATGAGGTTGGCGATTGATGAAGTTTTGGAGCAGGTTGAGCAAATAATTGGAAAAGAAAAATATCAGGTATGTGTTTTGATTGATGGTAATAAAAATATTCCAAACTTGGAATTGGAGCAAAAACTTTTCGCTCAGGGAGATCAGAGAATATTTTCCATTGCCGTCGCTTCTATTAATGCCAAGGTTTATCGAGATAAATTAATGATGAAATATCATCGGGAGTTTCCCGAATATGGATTTGATAAACATAAAGGATATGGAACAAAAGAACATTTGGAGCAATTGAGAAAAAACGGTGCTTGCGCCATTCATCGGCAATCTTTTGCTCCGGTTAGAGAAGTTTTATAAAGAGACTTACAGTAATGAAATTTTATTTAATTTTACATAGAATAAGAAGTGCTTATAATGTTGGCTCAATGTTTAGGACGGCCGACGGGATTGGTGTGGACAAGATATTTTTAACCGGATTTACCCAAAGACCGTCTTTGCGGGAATATGAATGGCAAACCAAGGCGGAAAAAATGTTATCTAAAACCGCTTTGGGTGCCGATAAATATGTTGCTTGGTCCGGGGTAAAAAATATTTCTGCTCTTATTGAGAAGTTAAAAGGAGAAGGGGTGGAAGTTGTGGCATTAGAGCAGGATGAAAAAAGTGTTAATTATAAAAAATTTAAGCCGGCCAAGAATAAAAAAGGGGTGGCGCTTATTGTTGGTAATGAACCGAGGGGGATAGATAAACGAATTTTAAAAAAATGTGATAAAATCGTGGAAATACCGATGCGAGGGCAAAAGAAATCTTTAAATGTGGCGGTGGCCTTGGGGGTGGCCGGATATGAAATTTTTCGAAAAAATGAATAAAGAGATTTTTTAGTCCCGATTTTTATTTCTTGATAAATTTAAATTAACAATCATTAAAAATGGGACTCGGAAGTAGTCCCATAATTATTTTGGGATTTCTTGTATCTTTTTGAAAATGTGCTATATTGAAAAACTAAATATTTTTTTAATTTTCCAATGACCATTAGTGATTAAATGGTTAAGAAGGATAGATTTTTGTTTTAAGTTCCGGTTGTTATGTCAAGAAATAAATCAGGCAAACGAGAGGAGGACTATCAAAAATTTTGGGGAATTTATTTAATCCCGGCAAATTTTTTGTCGGCTTTTTTGTCGGCTTTTTTGGGTGGAGTTGTTGTTAGATCTTTGTGGTCTTCCGAGTATCTTTTTTTGTTTTTGATGATATTTCTTTTGATAATTTTATCTTTTGTATTTTTTGGAAAAAATTTGAGTAAGAAAATATTTTTTGTTTTGTTTATTCTTTTGGGAGTGGCGGTTGGAATTTTTAGGACTGATGTTGTGTTAAGACAGTCACAGAATTGGCTGGAGGGGCATTATCGTGGACAAGGAAGGGTGGTGAGATTTTCAGAGGTGAAAGATGAATATCAAAAAATTTATTTGGAAATAGTTGGAGCAAAAATGGATGGGCGACAACGGGCTGTTTCGCAAAAAGAGATTGTTATTTTTTTCGCTCCAATCGGAGTTGATTATAGGTATGGCGATTATTACGCCATAGAATGTGATTTAAAAAATCCTGAAATTAAATATAAAAAATTTAACTACCCCAGATTTTTGGCAAGCAAGAAGGTTTATCAGATTTGTTATCAAGCCAAAGTGAGGAAAATAAAGAAAGATGAAAATAATTTTTTGATTGGAGTGGATGTGTTTTTGCATAGAAGGATATATCGGGGAGGAGAATTGTTGGCGGAAAAAATCAATGAATTGTTTGCCATGCCGGAGAGTGGTTATTTGGCGGGATTGCTCTTGGGAGGAGATAGTCGTTTGCCGGAGGATGTGGCCGATGATTTTAGACGAACGGGAATGACACATACGGTGGCGGTTTCCGGTTCCAATATTACCATTATTGCCACCGCTTTGTTGAGTGTTGGTTTATTTTTCGGTCTTTGGCGTCAACAAGCTTTTTATTTGGTAATAGGGGGAATAATAATTTTTGTCGTTATGATTGGAGCCCCGGCTTCTGCTGTTCGGGCGGCTATCATGGCAATTGTTTTATTTTACGCCAGTCAATCCGGTCGGTTGGCGGATTCTTTGCGAGTTATTGTTTTAACGGCGTGCTTAATGGTATTTGTTTCTCCGCTATTATTATTGTACGATGTTGGTTTTCAGCTATCTTTTTTAGCCACTTTGGGTATTGTTTTGTTTTATTCTCCTTTAGCGGAGGCTATTGGCATTGAAAATGATTTTTTAGATTTGAAATCAATTATTTTAGTGACTGTTGCCGCTCAATTGGGAGTTACCGGTATTTTGGTTTATACCTTTGATAGTATTTCCCTGTTGTCTTTACCGGCTAACATTTTAATTTTACCGTTTATCCCTCTGATAATGGCGGGAGGATTTGGAGCAACGGTCATTTCTTTTATTTTGCCAACTTTAGGAGAGATTTTGAGTATTCCGGTGCAAATGTTTTTGGAAGGCGAGATTTACGGTATTCACCACTTGGCAAAAATTTCTTGGGCAAGTGTAAATTTCGGCAATGTTGCCGTTTATTGGATGGGTGTTTATTATTTTATAATTTTGGTATTATTTAAATTTTTAAAAGATAAAATTGGCAAAACTGTGATTTAAAAATTATTTTTTTAAAAAAATGAATTTTATTTTTCAACAAAAAGTGTTGTTTATTTTGTTAATATTTTTTATTTTTACAGCCGGAATTTTGGAAAAAGGTTATCGTTGGAATTTACGAATGGCTCCTTTGGAAGTTTCTTTCCTGAATGTTGGGCAAGGAGATGCTATTCTTATCAATTATCAACGGCGGTATCAAATTTTAATTGATGGAGGGCCGAGTGGGAAAAGTGTTTTGAAAGAATTGGCAAAAGTGATGCCGAAATTTGATCGCAAAATAGAGGTTGTTATCAGTACTCATCCGGATAGAGATCATTTTAGCGGCTTGATTGATGTTTGTAAAAAATATCAAGTGGGAGTCGTGTTGACTAACGGACAAGAGATTGATGACGAGGTGTGGCGGGCTTTTCGGCGGATGCTTAAAGAAAAAAATATTTTAACACAAACTGTTGGTGAGGGGTCGCGAGTAAATATCGGAAAAGATTTTGGTTTAAAAATATACAATCCGGATAAAATAGAATTGAATAAGCGAGCCAAAAATGATAATTCAATTGTTTCTCGACTAGATTATGGAGGTAACAGTTTTCTTTTTGTTGGAGATGCCGGTTTTGATGCGGAGGCGGATATGATTTTTGATCAAGAAGATTTGGATGTTGATTGGTTGAAAGTCGGACATCATGGTTCTAAATCGGCTACTTCAAAATTTTTCTTAAGCAGGGTAACGCCACAGGTTAGTATTATTTCCGTTGGAGAAAATGATTACGGTCATCCAACCGTGGAAACCATAACCAGACTGAAGGAAAATAATTCAAAGATATTACGAACTGATCAGCAAGGAACAATCAAAGTTGTTTGTCCATCTATAGGAGAAAAATGTTATGTTAATTAGGGAATTATTTTCAAAATAAATAGGTTTGTTTAAAATTTTTAAGAGTTGTAAATTACTGAAAAAGACTTGACATTTTTTTAAGGATTGTTATAATACAATACTAACCTAAAGAATGTTCGTATTGCAAAAACAATAAAAACACTGTACTGCCTCTGAGAAGATAGTGAAACTTTTTCCCTCCTACGTTTCGTTATTGATCTCAGTGGTGGTACAGTGTTTTTTTGTTTGGGATTTATTTTTATTTATAATTCATTCTATAATTTTAGATTTCTTTTTATAATTTTAGATTTCTTTTTGTGAGCCGTTAAATTTATTGGCTGTTTTTTCAAAGCCGTGTTTTAGATAATAACTGAGAAGTGTGGCGGTGTTGGTGAGGATATCAGTAATAATTTCTTCTTCGTTTTCGTCAAATTTTCCCAATACAAAATTATGTCCGCTTTGATGATTGACCGGACAGTTATCTTTTAAAGAGGCAATACCTATTCGGAGACGATGAAAGTTTTTTGTGCCCAAATGATTTATAATTGATTTAACGCCATTGTGTCCGGCCGGACCGGCTTGAGTGGATAGTTTGAATTTGCCCAACGGGAAACTGAGATCGTCGTGAATAATCAAAATATTTTCCGGAGGAATAGTGTAATAGTCAGCTAATGATTTTACCGAGTAACCGGAACGATTCATAAAAGTTTGCGGTTCAGCCAGAATTATATTTTTATTTTCAAATTTCATTTTGGCAATGTTTGCCTGGTGTTTTTTATTGAAGTCCAGTTTATTGGGATAATCGGGGTTGTCCAAATCAAGGTTGGTTAACCAATTTTCCAAAATTCTAAAACCGATATTGTGTCGGGTGAAGGTGTATTCTCGTCCGGGATTTCCCAGACCGACTATTAGCAGAGTTGATTTTTGCATAGTAAAAATATTATTTGTTAAATAAAACTTGCCCTTGAGAATTAAATATATTATTGGTGGAGTTATTCATTTCATCAGAAAAGTTGTCGTTTTGTTGCTCCTCTTTCTTTTCGATGAAGAAGTTGATGGTCTCTCCGGTTAGGCATAATAAAACATCCGGAGAATTTGTTTTCTTTGTCTTTTGGGAAGAAGTTTTATCCTTGGAAAAAGAGTTAGAGGTGGGGTGGTAATAGGTAATATGTAAGTCCAATTTTTGCGCTAAGTCATTCAGTGTAAATAATTTTTCTTTGCCGGAATAACTTATGATAGCGTCTTGATTTAAAGGACAGTCTTGGGCGTACTTACCGTCGGCATAATGTATATTTTTATAATTCCAGTCGGAAATTATTTTTTTAAAAGAGGTAAAATCAGTGGAGCGTTTGGTGTAAATTGATATTTTTGCTCCTTCTCTTTCTATTTGTGATTTTTCTTCTTTAATTTTTTTCAGGTTAAAAATATTTTTCGCCAGATTTTGAATTTGGGCATAAGTTTTTATTTTTGGTATCAGAACATAGGCCGGCACTCCTCCCAAGTTGAGGTGAGTTGATTTTAGAAGAGAGTCTTTGCTCCAAGCATCCAAAACTTGAGTGGTTGTTTGGTGAATATTGATGTTGCGTGATAATTTCAGCAGAGAAAGCATTTTTTGTTTGTCAATATTGGTTTTTAGGTGATTGCCTAAGATATTTAGCAATTCGGTAACTTTAAAGGGGTTGGTTAATATTTTTAAAGAAAGGGCTTTCTCTCTGACAGCGGTTAAAATTTGTTGTTGACGGTAAGCTCGACCAAAATCACCTCCTTTGGTATGTCTGACTCGAGCGTATTTTAAAGCCGTTTCCGCATCCAAATGTTGCCAACCTTTTTTAATTTCAAAAGTTTCATAAGAATAATTTGGTCCGGGGTAACGAGTATCTTTAATGTCATAGGGAACATCAATATTAATGCCTCCGATAAGTTCAATCACTTTTTGAAAACCGGCAAAGTCAATGACAACATAATAGGGTATTTTTTGTCCGGTAATTTCCTCTACGGCGGAACGAATTAGTTCAACCGCTTCTTGAGAAGACTTTTTTTCATTTCTAAGACCGTAAGCGTAAAGAGCGTTGATTTTGGTGTGGTATTTTGTACCCGGTATTTTTACATATAAATCCCGGGGAATGGACAGAAGGGCTGATTGATATGTTTGGGGATTGATTGATGCCAGCATAATCGTATCGGTCAAATATGTTCCGCTTTTACGACTACCACCGTCTAATCCTAATAATAGAATGTTAATTCGTTGCCGGGGCAATGTCTGTTCGTTTAAATCTTCTTTTTCTTGTTCTTTGGTTTTATCCGAATTGTTATTATCAGTCACGATGGTGGTATTCTCCGATTTAACAACCGCCTTGTTCAGATTTTTGTTTAAATTAATCAGAAAAAAAATGGTGTAAATAACAATGATTGACAAAAGGAGGATGAAAATTCTGATGATAAAACCGGTCCAAATAATTTTTGTTTTTGGCTTAGGCATAACGGAAAATATTAGAAAATACTGATGATTAGATAACTGATGCTTGTTAATAGGAAGGAAATGTTTAATTTGCTAACCAAAAGAATTGTGAGAAGAACGGCTAATAGGCGACTGAGGTAGGTTAAAATTTGTTTAAAGACAATAAATTCATCCAAGTTTTTATCTTTTTTGGCGGTTTTGTAGGTGTGGTCAGCCAAGGGAACGGAAAACATTATGGCGAACATAGCTGCCAATAAAGATAGAGCGTAAATGGTTATTTTTCCGCTGATAAAAGTTTTAATAGCCCAAGAGGCGGCCAACATAAAAGCGGATATTTTGATAATCAGTAAATAATTATGTTTGGCGACAATTTTGCCAATAATTAAAGTGAATGATATTGTTCCAACACCAATTAAACTTCCCACAATTCCAACTGACATGGAATCTTGTAAAATTAGAAAAACAAATAACGGCCAAAGAATTTCCTCGGAAAATGTTCCGAAAGAATCAAGCATTATCATTATGAATAAACGAGTGTGTTTTCTAAAAAATTGTATCAAATCTTTTAGAGAAAAGTTTATGTGGGGATGTATGTCACGGGAGTGTAATAGAACTACTATTGGTATGATGAGAATTATTACCGCCAAAAAAAATAGAGCTTCAAAACCGAAATAGATGGAAATAAAACCACCTAGAAGAGGAGCGATAATGCTGGCTATACTCCTAAGTGATAAAAGAGTACTAACTTGAGTGGCACTTTTTTTTCCATTAGATGAAAATCTGGCAAACAAAGAGTATAGTGGAATCCAATAGAGAGTTGAGATAAATGCCCCAAAAATTGCTAAACCATAAAAAGATATTATGGAAATATTTTTTTCCAAAAACATTATTCCCAGTAGATAAATTAAATAGAGGGGGAGGCTTATCATCATAGTATGTTTTAAGCCCACTTTATTACCTATAGCTCCCGCTAAAATTGAAAAGAGGGTGGCAAAATAATAATTTACGGCAAAAAACCATAAAATTTCCGGTAAGGAAAAACCGATTTTCAAAAAATATATCGGAATAAAAAATCCAATCAGGGAAGAAACAAACCCTCTAATCATATGAGCAATGTAAAGAGGATAAATACCTTCTTTAAATTTTTTTAACTGTTGAGGAAGGTAGAGATAACTGCGATGATTGCTGTGCATTTTATTTTTGTATTTAGGAATTTTAAAATCTCAATTGATAGATTTATTATAGCATAAAATGAGTGTTGGTACTATGGAGATAATTTGAATTTTAATGGTATCGGTGTTGTTTTAAAAAACCGACAAATTTTTGTCGGTTTTTTAAAATTGAAGTTTTATTTAAGTTGTTGGGCCGGAGGGATTCGAACCCCCGCATGACGGGACCAAAACCCGTTGCCTTACCGCTTGGCTACGGCCCAGTGATAAAAAGATTATTTTAGATGAATGCCGGTGTGTCTTATGTATTGGTGGCAATCATAAAATAAATAATCAATCTTCAATTATTTTTCCTCCAACTGATTTCATCGCTTCATACAACAGATCGTCATTTGTCGTGGCGGTTTGAACGGAAGTGTCTTTATCGTCGGCAACAGTTTTAATATTGTCGGTGGAGGAGGATGTTTTTTTTTCAGGTGCTTTTTTTCGATTGCGAGCAGTTGACTCAGTGTTATCCGTATCGTTGATGAAACTTTGTATTTCTTCCTCTGTTACAAACTTAACTTTAAGAGGTACTTTTAAAATTTTAGCAAAGATTTTTTCAATTGTCAATTTATTGGTTTGTTCTGACAATTTATCTTTGTGAAAAGAATATTTTGTTTTTATTATAATTTCTTGCCCGATTATTTTTGTGGGAGCACAATTTTTTAAGAAAGCTGAAACGGAAGAATTTTTTGTTTGCACTTCCGTTAGAATTTCACTCCAATTATCCAGAAAAGTGTTAATGCTCAACAGAGGAGAGAGTCCGGAATCTTGAGTGGCGGAAGAGGTTTCTTTTTTCGGAGAATGATTTTTATTTTGATCTTGAGAAAGAGTGTTGTCAGATTTGGTTGAACTGGTTGTTTGGTTTATATTTGTTTGTTGTTTTTTCTTTGGAGAGTGATGAGAAGTGTCGGTGGGGTTGATTTTTTTTAAACCATTTTCGGGAGGGAGGGGATTTTTTTGGGAGGTGTCTTTAGGGAAGATTTTTTGATTGCTTTGAGTCTTTTTTTTTAAAGAATTGTTTTGATCAACCGCTTCCTTTAGGGGAGTTGTTTTTAAAGAATATTCCACTAAAGCCATTTCCAGTGGTAGTTGAGGGATGTCCGATTGGTTGTTTTTGCTTTGGGCTGTTTGTAATAAAGAGATTAAAAGAATGACATTTTGGATGCTAAAAGATTTTCCCATTTCTTTGAGGCGAGATATTTCTTCAGTGGTTAATTTTTTCAAGAGTTCTTCATTGGCTTCCGGAGATATTTTTAAGAGCATTAAATCTCTGAAATAATTTAATAATTGATTATTGAAGGTTTTGATATTTATACCATCGGTTTGAGTTTGATTGATTATCTTAATAATTTTTGGCAGATTATTTTCGGCAATACTGTGTACCAAATTTAACAAGGCGCGTTTAGAGGATGAGCCAAGAGTGTTTTCAACTTCTGTTGTAGTTATTTTTTTATTACCCAGGGCGATGATTTGTCCCAATAAAGATTCGGCGTCACGCATTCCGCCGTTAGCTTCGGTGGCTATTAAGTTTAAGGATTCGGCTCCTATTTTGACCTCTTCTTTTTTAGCTATTTGTTGTAATCGTTCAATAATCTGTTGTTTGGTGAGCGGTTTGATGTTAAACCTTTGGCAACGGGATAGAATTGTTTCCGGTACTTTGTGCAGTTCGGTAGTGGCTAGAATAAAAATGGCATGACCGGGTGGTTCTTCCAGAGTTTTTAGCAAGGCATTAAATGCTCCCATAGATAACATATGTACTTCATCAATAATATAAACTTTGTAACGAAAGTTTGTCGGCGGTACATTAATAGCTTCTTTTAGTTGTCTGATATTATCTACTCCGGTATGGGAAGCGGCGTCAATTTCAATCAAGTCCATAGCTTGATTCTTCAGGATTGTTTGACAGTTAGAACATTTATTGCAGGGCTCCAAGGTAGCGATGGGATTGTCGGTTTTGGTGATAGGATCAAGGCAATTTACCGCTTTGGCGAAAATTCGTGCCGTAGTTGTCTTTCCGGTACCTCGCGGACCGGTGAATAGGTAGGCCTGACTGACACGATCGTTTTTGATGGCGTTGGTTAGTGTTTTGATAACATATTCTTGTCCACTTATTTCTTGAAAAGTGATAGGACGATATTTTCTGTAAAGTGTTGACATATTGAATTTTTAGGGGTTATCGTCTTTAGTATAGCGATTAGTAAATGAAAGTCAATGATGTTTTAAGGGATGAAGGTTGTTTGGCGGAGTGGAAAAAAATAAACCCTTGTTTAGCAAGGAGTTTTTTAAATTCCGATTTTTGGTAAGTAGTAATCAATATTCAGTGATTGATAGCGGGCAATCGGTTGAAACCAATTAGTGAAAAAAAGAGGTGCACAATGGTGTTGTTAAATAAATAACTTTGTGAAAGCGGGAAAGGGTACTTAAATAGTTGTTTTTTTAGAGAGAGATTATTTTTTAAATACCAAGAATTTATACCCAAGAAAATTCCAGCCCATTCCAACCACCGAAGCGACTATGGCTGAAATGGCCGCCCAAGTTTTCGGATCAATTCCAACTGTTCCTTGCAAGCTGTTTGTTAGAGTGGCCACGGAAGCGTTGATTACCAAGCCGATACTACTGACTAAGATAAACTTACCAAACTCTTTCAAGGTGTTTTTTTTGTCGTTATCTTGGAATGACCAAAATTTATTCCAAAGATAGCTGTTGATATTGGCAACAATAAAAGATGTCGCTTTAAAAGAAGCGTAAAATAAAGTAGGGATAGTCGCGTTTTCTTGAGGGAAAAATATGAAAATCAACACGGAAAGAACTCCGATGTCTAAAGCGAAATTGGCCGCTCCGGTAGCTCCGAATTTTGCCAGTTGAAAAAAGAATTGTTTTATTTTGGATAATTGATAGCCGATATAAACACCTACTACCGCCAGAATAACAAAAAAGAGAGCGGTTATCAAATATGGCGGTTGGTTGGTAATATTAAAATCCCGTAGAACAATTGGCAGGAGTAATCCAAAAATCAATCCGTTGATGCCTCCAAATAATAAATCTTTTCCGGTCAAATGTGTTTTTTGTTTCATATATTTTAATTATTTGAAGTTATCGGTACATTGGCTTCTTGTTTTAATTTTTCAATATCGGTTTCCCAGTCATCAATAAGATTATTGTTTTTATCCGATTTTTTGTTAGTTGTTTTTTGAGCTTGAAGTTCTTTTTCTTTGGCTATCTCCCTTTCCAGCTGCTCAAGAGCGCTGGAGCTGTCTTGATTGGAAGTTGCATCCTGTTCGTCAGTAGATTTATCTTCTAAACTACCTTCCAAGTCGGCAAATAATTGCAATTCTTCATTATCCACATCTATGTCTACATCTGCATCTTTTTTTTGCTTCTCTTGACTTTCGTTTTCTCCGGTAGCATTTGCGGAAGGGTCGGGTTTAGTAAAAGTGCCTAGTGGTTTTTCTGTTAAAATATCATTCTCGGACGACGGGGCGGTGTTAATCTGTCCGGAGTTTTTTTGTAAAACATTTTCAATGGCTCCCCAGACCGTGTCTTTATCTTGGGGAACAATTAAAGTTACTTCATCGCCCGGTTCAATTTTGAAATATGTTGCCGCTGCTAAAAGAACTTTGTATTCTTTGCTGGCTGTTTTGACAGTGAAGTTTCCTCGCTCGTCTTTTTGAACAACTCCGATAAAATAATTTCGTTGCACCGGACCGATTTGTTTGTACATAAATCGGTTATCTTTGGTAATGGTCAATTTTAATTTGTCACCTTCAACCAGTTTTGACTTGGAGGCATAATTGGCCGGCACGGGATATTGTTTGCCATCATCGCCAATCATTATTTGTCCGTCAAAATATCCATATACAACCTTACCATCAATTTCTTCTTGCTCGTCTTCTCGTCCGATGGATATTTCTTCTTGTTCGGATGGTGGTTGCAAGTTGGCCAATAGTTGCTTAGCGGAAAAAATGGTTTCCTCCGCTGTTCGGATTATTTCTTGAAGCTCCTTTATCTTAGCCTCTTTTTCTTCATCATTAAAAACGGTATCTTCTGAGATAGTCATTTGATTTGAATTTTATTTTTTTATTTTTTTATTTTTAAACGATTAAGCGTATATCGTTCTTTACTATTTTAATAATATAACAGTTTTTTAAAATATGCAAGTCTTTAAAATGGCAATGTCAACCATAAGTAGAAATATTATGTCTTTTGGCAAATAGAATTAAAATATCACTTTCAGATAATTTTGACACAAGTTTTTATTGACGAATTTTTAAATATACAATATACTGATATTGTTTTGGAATTCATCGGTCCGCAGGCTTATCGGACAGGTTTTTCCGTTTGAACTTTGTTGAAACTTTTTATTTTTATTTGGTATCCTTTCGGCAAAGTAATTAATTTATAATATTATCAAAATGTCAAAAATTATCATTGGGCTGGTTGGAGAGACCGGCAGTGGAAAAGATACGGTGGCACACTATTTAAAAAGACGGTATGATGTTCAGTTGTTGCGATTTAGTTTACCGCTTAAAAAAACTTTGGATTTGTTTTTTAACAAGTCTTCCAAGGAGGATCAATCATGGTTGTATAGTGTGTTTAAAGAGAGGTTTGGTGAAGATGTTTTGCATCAAGGGGTGAAGAGATATGTTGAGCAACATGACGGTATAATGTGTGTTAATGGAATGCGAATGATGAAAGATTTGGATTTTATCAGATCGTTTAAGAATAATTATATTATGTATGTAACCGCCGACCAAAAAACTCGCTGGGAGAGAGTTGTAGGGCGAGGTGAAAAGTCTGACGATAATCAAACTTTTGAAGAATTTCAAAAATTTGAAGCAACAGCTGAAACGGAAAAGGATATTCCGGTCATCGGTAGTAAAGCGGATTTTAAAATTACCAATGATGGTTCAATGGATGAATTGCTTTGGCAAGTGGATGATGCTATGAAGGAGATATTGAAAAAGAAAAAGGAATTGGATGTAATGGAAGGGGGAGAGCAGGGTGATTGTTGATTAAGAGTCAAGAAGCGGTTTTAAAAAAACTTAAAATAAAATTCTAATTATTTATTAATTTTTCAAATGATACTTTCTGACGTAGACATCAAGAAAGAAATTAAAAATAAAAATATTGTAGTTAAGCCTTTGCGATCCGAAGCTATTCAGCCGGCTAGTGTTGATTTACGTTTAGATAAGGAATTTATGTTTTTTGATGTGACAAAAAATCATGTCATAGATGTTAAGAAAAAAACCGGCAACTTGATGACTAAGGTTGTTATTGACGAGGATAAACCATTAGTACTTCATCCGGGCAGTTTTGCTTTGGCGTTGATTTATGAGGAAACGGGGGTATCCGATAAACTGGTTGGTCGTTTGGAGGGGAAAAGTTCTTTGGGTAGGTTGGGGCTAATTGTGCATACCACCGCCGGCTATCTTGATCCGGGAAATTCTTTGAAAATGACTTTGGAATTATTTAATGCCGGCTCCTTACCGATTAAACTTTATTATAAAATGCCGATTGCTCAAATGGCTTTTGAATATTTATCATCACCATGTGCCAGACCTTACGGAAGCAAGGGGTTAAATAGTAAGTATTTTGGAGATAAAGGTGTGAGAGGGTCGGAGATGTATAAGAATTTTTAGTTGGCTTTTTGGTGATTATTTAAATTTTGTGATATTATAAGAATAAAGAGGGAAGGATGTTTTTGAAAAATTAACAAGGGGTTATCTGAAAAGATAACTTTTTGTTTAAGAAAGAATAAAATAAGAGCAATTTCAATTAAAATCAGTTTGTGCAGACAAAAATAGACAAGTCACTAACTTTTCCAGAAAAATTAAAAAATAAAGTTTTATTAAATTAAATATAAATTATTTATAAAAATGAAAACACATAGTGTAGAGAAATTAAAACAGGAGGGAAGTTTTGTTTTGGTTTTAAATAATGGAGCGGAAATTGATGGACAGGCGGAGGCAATGTTGCAGGCGTTGCACTCTCGTTCTACCGGAGGAATTAAGCATCACTTGAAGGTTTTAAAAGAAAAAGGAGTGGAAAATTTTATGGAACAATTTTATGTTGGTTATGGACATAAATCAATTGGTGACTGTGGAAACGCCACTGTTTTTGTGGAGGGAGTTTCTATGTTGGCAGCTAAAGCAATTCAAGATTGGAGGCTTTATTCCGGACAAGAGGCCTCTACTCGTTATGTGGATTTTTCTAAACAAGTATTTTTAAATCCTCTTAAAAATAAAAGTGGTGAAAAAATATTGGAACGGTGGCGGGAGTTTTATTTAAAATTGCAAGAACCGGTTCGGGAACATTTAAAACACAAGCACCCAAAACAGAAAGGGGAAAATGATAAGATTTACGAAAAGGCAATCATTGCCAGGGCTTTTGATATTACCAGAGCTTGGTTACCGGCCGGAGCGACAACCAATGTTGCTTGGCGAATGAATTTCAGACAATTTGCCGATGAGTTAATGTTGCTACGACATCATCCTTTGGCTGAAGTAAGGGATATTGCCGAGAAAACGGAAAAGGCATTGGAAAGGATGTATAGTTCGTCTTTTGGTCATAAAAGATATCCCAAAACAGAAGAGTATAATAAATTTTTGATGCAAAAAAAATATTATTTGGAAAATTCTAAAGCGAATGATTTTCAAATGTTGTTCAATGGAGTTAATAGGAAATTATTACAACAATATAAAACCATACTTAAGCGTCGCCCGGAAAAAACTGAATTACCCAACGCTATTGCGGAGTGTGGAGTGATTGGTTATGAGTTTTTATTAGACTTTGGATCTTTTAGGGATTTACAACGACATAGAGCGGTTGCTCAACGAATGCCCTTATTAACTTTGCGACATAAATTTAACGAATGGTATCTTACTGAACTGCCGGAAGATTTGGAAAAGGAAGCTAGAAAATTTTTACGAGAACAAGAAGGGGAGATTAAAAAATTAAAAGCGGATAAGTTTGAAAGACAGTATTATATTCCGATGGGCTATCAGGTTCCTTGTCGGGTGGTAGGAGATTTAAAGGCCCTAACCTATTTGGTAGAATTACGATCAACTCGTTTTGTACATCCAACTTTGGTTAAACAGATGTTGAAAATGGTTAAAAGTTTAGAGAAATTATTTGCCGGAGATGGATTGGTGTTGCATATTGATAAAGAGCCAAATCGTTTTGATATAAAAAGGGGGGAGCAAGATATTGTTGTTAAATGATGTTGGGCGGTAAGTTTTGTGTTTCGCTTGAATTGTTTTTAGATGGCGTGGGATGTGAATGATTTTGCTTGTAAAGAATATTAAGATCAGAAGAGTTAAATTATTAATAATTAATAAAATAATGAAAATATATTTTGCCGGATCTATTAGGGGGGGGCGAGGTGATAGGGAAAAATATTTAAAAATAATCAGATATTTACAGCAATATGGGAAGGTATTAACAGAACATGTAGCATCAAGAGATTTAACTGAAGAAGGAGAAAGGGAGTTGTCAGATAGAGATATTTATGAGAGAGACATGGAATGGCTGATGTCCGCAGATATAATTGTGGCCGAAGTGTCTAATCCTTCTTTGGGTGTTGGGTATGAAATTGGCAGAGCTGTTGGTGAAAATAAGAAAGTTTTGTGTATGTATGAGCTTGGAAGCAGTAAATCTTTATCGGCTATGATAAATGGTAATAAAAAAATAGAAGTTATAAAGTATAACACTTTAAATCAAGGGTTAGAGAAAGTAGGTTATTTTTTTAATAAGAATTAGGAGTTGTTTAGGGTGAAATAATTTTATTTTTGGTGATGGCGATAGGTTGAAAATTATAAATTGAAAATTAATAAAGGGATAAATAGTTATGAAATCAAAAACAAAAACAAGAAAAATCAGAGGGGGAAAATTTATTGCCGTAGAGGGGACGGATGGTTGCGGAAAAAAAACACAAGTGGAATTATTGGTTAAAAAATTAAAGCAAGAGAATTATAAAGTGCGTACCATTGATTTTCCGCAGTATTATAATAATTTTTTTGGCGAATTAATCGGTGAATGTTTAGCCGGAAAACATGGAGACTTTGCCAAACTGGATCCAAAAATCGCCTCCGTGTTATATGCGGCCGATAGATATGAGTCGGCGCAAAAAATCAAACGATGGTTAAAGCAAGGTTATATTGTTATAACTGATCGTTATGCCAATTCCAATCAAATTCATCAGGGAGGTAAAATTATGGATTCACGCAAGCGACGAGAATTTTTACGCTGGTTAGACACAATGGAATTTGACATTTTTAAAATTCCCAAGCCGGATGCCATTGTTTTTTTAAATGTTCCTTTGAAAATAAGTTTAGAGTTATTGAAAAACAAAGATAATGATAAAAAGAAAAAGTACCTAAAGGGAAAGAAAGATGCTCACGAGAAAGATTTGCAGCATTTGTCAAATGCCAAGCGGAGTGCTCTGAATTTGGTTAAAGAAAATAATAATTGGCTGGAGATTAAATGTGTTAGCAATGGTAAAATGTTAGACAGGGAAATTATTGCGGAAATGGTGTGGCAAGAATTACGGAATAGTTTTAATTTTTAACAATAAAATGACATGAATGATTTAGCCAATGGTCCGTATCAATATGAATTATGGTCGGGAGCGAAAGAGACGCAAGATACAAAATGGAAGGAGGAAGAAGAAATTTGGCAACAATTTTTAGATAAATATGCCGATTATGACAAAGAGAGGATTTTGGAGGTAGTATTGAGTGCTATCAATCAGTTAACCAAACACTTTTTTGTTAATCTGATGCCTGAGGATAGGGCTATGTATATAGCTGAAATGACAAGGCGACGAAAATTTACAAAAGAAAAGAAAGTAGATTATTTTTCGGAAGAATGGGAAGGCGGGAGGTTTGCTCAACACCTAAAAGAATATCTTTGGCGGTTTGCAGAGATACGAAATGCCTTGAATAATATATTTGCAAATAATAAACCGGCGGCGAATAAATTTTTAGATGATGTTCTTTTGATAAATTATAATCCCAAATTGAAAAGTTTTTTATTTAGAGTTGTTGCCAATAATCGAAGCGAGTAAATTTTTTATAAAAGTTTAATAAAATTATTATGAACAAAGAAAAAACAGTCATTGGTATTACCGGTAATATTGGCTCCGGTAAAGGAACGGTTACGGAGTATTTGACTCAAAAGTATGAGGCCGGTACGGTGG
>CAYORE010000087.1:0-1742 GCA_964406325.1 uncultured Bdellovibrionales bacterium
CTTCTTCCGATATTTTTTCTTGGAAAGTCTTTTGCATTCCTTTTTTAAATACACTTCGTTACAAGTGTAATCACGATTCAAAGTTGTTATCCAATTGGAATCGTTATGATGTTCGGCCACCTCATAAATATCCCCGTTGAACTGATACCACTCGTGAGCATCCCAACAGTTAGTATCTCCTCCTCTTTCCCAACAGAGGATTGGGCCGTTGGTTTCTTTGGAACAGCGGTAGTCGGGAGCGATGATGTGAGTGTGATTGCCTTGAGTGAAGATTTGGGGGTTGTCGACACCAAAATTATTCCCCGTAATGTTAATTTTTGGAAAACTTTTATTCCAAAGAAAAATATCTCTAAGCTCAGAGACATCACTACTGACAGAGCTACCAACACAAATACGAACCTGCCCGTTGCAATAATTTTCTCCCGATCCTTGATTGTGATAAGGTTTACCATCAGAATCACCATAGGCCTCTTTTAGTTTAGCAAGCACATCTAATCTTTCTTGATGTGCATAAATAACAATTTGATTTGCATCAAAGTTATCACCTAACTTATCATACCAACTGGAAAGATTATAAACTAACACCTTGTCAGTACCAATATCCAAAAAGCCATGTTTACATTCATCCCCGGAAGCGTCTACTACATTCGGAAAAATTCTTGCCTCCTCATTTCTTCTTCCAGTCCCAGTCTTCCATTCTTTTTCGCTGATACCTTTATCTTTTCGTTCACATACCCGTGCATAAACAAAATTTCCTTGCAATACAACAATCAACATCAAAACGCCTACTGCCACAAACATCTTCATCGCAATACCTCTTTCGTTGAATTTTTAATGTACCCTGAGCTTATTCTCAGAAAAATATCTCAATAATTCATTATGAAGATATTTTTCCAAGAATATTTTTAAAATAAATTATTTTACTGTTTTGACTACTTTTGGTAGTATTCTATTACACTCTTCGTTCCCGCCTATAGCAATGAATGTTTTATTCAAAATGAACATATATGCAAATATTTTTTTATTCTTTATTTGTAAATTATAAAAATGTCCACACTTGGTACCTATAGAAAATTCTTTATAAGGAAAATTATTAAACATTCCAATACCATCAATACCTCCTCTTACATTATATATTTTTGGAGCACTTGCTAAAAATTCAGTTACCGAATTACTTTCGATATCTTTTTGTGCATATAATGAACATGCACTTTTTTTATTTTTCCCATGAGGATACAAATATAGCAACGATACTTTATCAACTAATTCCCCATCGTTAAAGACTAACCACTCTGTTGGATACTTGAAACTAAATCCCAATTCCTCATTCCGATAAATTTTCCAATTTGAAGTATCAATATCCTCAGTCTTTAATTCTTCAATCTGTCCTTCGGATTTTTGCTTTCCTTGCTCTTGTTTTTGATTTTCTATATTATTCTGCGTTAATTTCACACCGTTCTGCGACTGCGAAACAGTATACAAAAACCACCCGGCAACAGCCAAGCCAACTAACAAAACCCCTGCCCCCAAAACTTTTAAATTCTTGTTCATAAATTTATCTAAATTTTTAAATTTTAAAATCATTAAATATTTTAAACTCCTAAATTTTCAGCTTCTTAAATTCCTAAAATCTTACCTCACTTTATATCTCATCATACTCCATTTTTCTTTCATTGCCAATCAAAATCCAATCCTCAAAATCATTTAAAAACTAAATTTTAATTGTCATTTTCTTCTTCCGA
>CAYORE010000088.1:0-2496 GCA_964406325.1 uncultured Bdellovibrionales bacterium
GGTGGAGAAAAAATTATTATCGGAATTTCCGGTGGCGCCGACTCCGTTTGTTTAACGGAGTTGTTATTGTCGGTACAGAAAAAATTTGATTTAAAATTACAGTTGGTGCATATCAATTACCATTTACGAGGAAAAGCGTCGGATGCAGACGAACGGTTTGTTAGGCAATACGCTCAAAAAAAAGGATTAAAGCTAATGGTGTTTGATTACAATCGAGCAAGTTATGGGAAACAGCAGGTAAAAGAAATGTCTACCGGAAATCTGGAGGAGAGATTGAGAAATTTTCGGTATAAAATTTTTGAAAAAATCAGAAAAAACGATAAAGCCCAATGGATTGTTGTCGGTCATCATCAAGATGACCAGACGGAAACTTTTTTATTAAATTTATTTCGAGGAGCGGGCGTAGATGGTTTGAAAGGAATGAAAATAAAAGACGAACAAAGGAAGATATTGCGACCGTTGTTAAGTTTTAGCAAACGGGAAATTAAAAAATTTTTACAAGAGATTAAACAGGATTGGCGAGAAGATCAAAGTAATCAAGACGATGTTTTTTTGCGAAACAAAATTCGCCACCAACTTATTCCGGAAATTGAAAGGGAATACAGCCCTCGTTTTAAGGAGAAAGTTAAAGAAACAACCGAACGATTACAAGAGTGTCAGAAAATTATTCAAGAAATTACAGACAAAAAATATCGGCAAGTGGTTTCCGATGTTGCTGATAAAAAAACGGGAACAAAATACATTTTGGATATAACCGAGTATAAAAAAATGTCGGCGGAAATCAGACCCTTGCTTTTTCGTCAAATTATTAAAAATCTAAAGGGAGATTTGAGAAATATCACCAATGCCAACTACCAAGAATTCCAAAAAATTATTCAAAGTACCAAAGGGAAGAAACAGAAAATGTCTTTGGCGGGAATTCAAATAAATCGTTCGGGAGAGAGAGTTGTTTTTGAAAAAAAAGAATAATTATTTTTCTAAAAATTTCTTTGTTAAATTAAGAATTTTTGGAAAATTATTTTCCCAGATAATTCTTTTATCCCGTTTAAACCAGGTTCGTTGGCGTTTAGCATAATTTTTTTCAGCAAAATACACCCGTTGTAACAATTCTTGATAGGCCAATTTCTTATCGGTGATAAAATTACCTTGACTGTCCGTTAGTTTATTTTGTAAGTAAAGCGGTATCCAATGGTAAGCCAAGCCAAAAGCTTGGATTTCCTTCCAGCTCATTTGATATTTTTCTTTAAGGTTTTTTATTTCCTCAATCATCCCGTCAGTCCAACGACCGGCCAGCCGTTTTTTTATTTTTTTCGCTAATTTTTCCACCGGCCAGTCTAGGCCAATTTGTAAAAACTCTATGTTTTTAGGTGGATTGTTTTTTGCTTTTGGAACAGCACCCAATTGGTCGCAAATTTCCAGAGCACGAATTAAACGATATTTATTGTGGGGATCTATTTTTTCAGCCCGCTGAGGATCTTGTTTTTTTAATTTTTCAAAAAGCTCCGAGGGGGATTGTTTTTCCAATTGAAGCCGAAGTTTTTCGTTTGGCTTAACTTCAGGGAATTGAGTATTGTCAACTAAGGCGGAAATCCAGAAGCCGGTACCACCGCAAAGAATGGGTGTTTTATCACGCGCGGAAATTTCCTTGATTAATTTTAGGCAATCTTTACGAAAATCGGTAACCATATACTTTTTTGTTTCCGAAGAATGGGTGCGAGGATCTTGAAAATCAATAAGATAGTGGGGGATGTCTTTGTAAAAAAATATTTTAGAGCTCATTTTTTGTGGGGAAACAATCGGTAGAGCGGATAACTGTGACGGAGAAGAGGAGGGTTTAGAGGGTACGGATTGCCACTTTCCCTCAACCTTTCCGGTGCCTAAATTCATATCTTTATAAATTTGGCGAGAGTCAACGGAAATTATTTCCCCGTCAATTTGTTTTGCTAAATCAACCGCCAAATCAGATTTGCCGGAAGATGTCGGTCCGAGAATAATTATGACTTTAGTTTTTTGCATAATAATGAATAAAACTGTAAACTTTAAAAAAGGTATTATTAATTTGGAAGCAGTCCCCTTATAGAGTAGCATTGTTTTTGGGAAAATGGCAAGGTTTTGGTTTGGTTTATTGCAAAGAAATTAAGAGTATGTTAATCTTTAGCTGAATAGAGGGCGATCTTTTTAATATAAAATACAATCAAAGGTGAGAAAATGCAAAGAATACTTTTTGGAAGTATAGCGTTATTTTTGAGAATTATTACCGCAAGGAAAAAAAAAGTTATTTCAACTGGCGGACTGCCAAACATGATTAGTAGTGGACTTTTTGGAAGCATTAATTTTCCGGTTTATCGTTTGCCCAATCAGTTCCGAGGATTTTTTGGTGAAATTGTTATTACAAAAATACCACCAACAACAATTCCCGGAAATACTGAAGAAAGGAGAAAGGCGTGGCTGGGGTGTAAATTAAGAGGCTATTTACTTTCCCCCAATACTTTTTTA
>CAYORE010000089.1:0-2610 GCA_964406325.1 uncultured Bdellovibrionales bacterium
TCCCGGTTGTCCGGAAACTTTCACTAATCCTTTATTGCCGGTTAAATTGTTTATTAAGGTGGATTTGCCCACATTGGAACGACCAATGAAAGCAATTTGTTCTTTTTGGCTTTTTAAAATATCGTCCGTGCCGACAATACCCTTGATAAATTTTGCTTCTCTAATTTCCATAATATTTATTGTTTTAACTTTGCGGCAAGTCTAACTTGTTACAAAATTATAATTAAGTTGTTTTTAACGCTATCTTAATTCTAACAGGGTTATTTCTTTTGTCCATTAAAAACGCCTTGTGTTGTGAAAATAGGCACACCCCAAATCCCTCTCTTGACAATATTTTTAAATAGTATAAAATATTAAATAGGAATAATTATTATAATGAAAATGATAATTTGTTTTTGAATTTATTTATAATCTTTAAGATTTTATTGAAGAATAACTTGCCTGTTTAATTATCGTACCGATTAATTATAACACCGAAGCTTGTTGTGTTAGCATAGATATTTTTACAAAAGAATTTTAAGTGACTTGCGTATATTTATTTTATGAAAAGAGTTACCAATCAAAAGTTAATAATTTTAGATTTTCTGCGAAAAACAAAAATTCACCCTACGGCGGAACAGGTATTTTTGGAGGTACAGAAAAAACTACCTCAAATCAGCAAGGCGACCGTTTACAGAATTTTAGACAATTTTGTAAATGAGGGTGTAATCAGAAGTATTGCGGATAAAAACAAAACCGGTTCTCCCATTCGTTTTGACGGTAATGAAAAAAGTCACCAACATTTTATTTGCACCAATTGCGGAGAAATAACCGATTTATATAATGATAAAATAGAAAAATATTTGAATAGCAAGCAGGATTTTATCAAAGAAGGCGTAGTCGGTGGTTTTGAAGTAAATTTTTACGGAAGATGTAAAAAGTGTGATGAAAATTAAATTGGCTCAAGTTGGTTGGGAATTATTTTTTGCATTTGACATTATGTAAAATATAAATTTATAAATTTACTGAAAATATCTTAAAATATCAATCCTTCTTTAATGATTATACCGGTTGTGTCTTGCAAATTTAATTCGGATAGAAATGAAAATGGAGAATTAATTTATAACTTTTAATTTTGATTAATGTCAAAATTAAAAATTAAAAATTAATTAAAAAGTTCTGCAAAACTATTTTATAGGGTTGTGGAGCTAACAAACAAATGTTTGACGAGTTTAACGAAACACCCCCAAGGCCTTTTTTGCCTTTACTGGGAGATGCCTTCCCGGAAATGGAGGTAACAACTACTCATGGAAAAATGTCTTTTCCTAAAGATTTAAAAGGTAAGTGGACTGTACTATTTAGCCATCCGGCTGACTTTACTCCCGTTTGCACCACTGAGTTTGTCGCCTTTAATAAGAGGTATAACAAATTTAAAAAATTAAACACTCAACTAATCGGCTTGTCCATTGATCAAGTTTTTTCCCATATTAAATGGGTAGAATGGATTAAGGACAATTTAAATGAAACCATTAAGTTTCCGATAATTGCCGATGATATGGGATTGGTGGCGGAAGGATTGGGAATGATACACGGTGCCAAAGGAACAAATACTGTCCGGGCGGTGTTTATCATTGATCCAAAAGCGGTTATCCGAACAGTACTGTATTACCCGCAAGAAGTTGGTAGAAATGTTGATGAAATTTTACGAACGGTAAACGCTTTGCAAGTTTCCGATGCTAACGGGGTGGCTTGCCCGGAAAATTATCCAAACAATGAATTGGTAGGCAAGGATGTAATTATTCCGCCGGCCAGCGACGAAAAAACCGCCAATAAAAGAAAAAAACAAAAAGGTTGTTTTGACTGGTGGTTCTGTCACAAAAAATTAAAATAGTTCTCTTTATCTTTTAAAACAACAGCGGGTTTCACTCCGCTGTTGTTTTTGTTTTGATAAATATTTTTATTTTTTATTTCGTTTTAAGATTTAATTTCATCTTTACCTTTAATTTTTCTCCCTGTTTTAAAAATGTGCCGTCGGGAGTGTTGAATTTTAAATGTTCATCCACAACCGGCTCAATGCAAGCGTATTCTTGAAGATTGTCCGTCCATAGGCAAACAACCTTAAAGCTTTCAGTTTTCATTTCCACCAGACCCCCTTCTGTGTCTATTATAATTGCTCCATCTTTGCTTTGCAGAGAGTTTTCTTTTAGGGGTATTTCTTGATAATAAAAATCGTTACTAAACTGTGGTCGGTGATTGCCTATTTTTGTTTTTTCATTTTGTTGAATGGTAAAATAAGGATGAAAAGCGGGGTTGATCGGTGCATCTTTTTCCTCATTGTCTGGCAGTCTTTCCACTTCCAAAATTGTTTCCATCGTTTTTGGCGTTAGCCGATGGGTGATGGTGTATTTTAATTGCCAAGGATAATTTTCCAATGGTTGATTTTCTTTGCTAAACCTGACAATGATTTCATCGTCTGTTTGTTGGATCATTCCCCCCTCCAACTCCTCATTTCTTAACCAGCCGTGCTGGGGGATGTTTTCCATTCCCGGCGGGCTGGCGTTAAAAAAAGGAAAACAAATCGGCACCCCGCCTCTCAGTGAGGTTGAGTTCGGTTTAGGGTGCAACTCCGGA
>CAYORE010000090.1:0-9548 GCA_964406325.1 uncultured Bdellovibrionales bacterium
AAAATTTGCTAAAGCAATGTAAATATTTTATAATAAAGAACAGACTGTTTTACCACTACAAAACTACAAATCAACTACAAATTTACAAATTTTCAATTATGCTCTTTGTTTTTATGTTTGTAAATTCTTGACCGACGAATGTCTGGTCGTAGTAGATTTGCAAATTTGCGGTAGAAACAACTATTACATTTAAGTTTATTTTCAATGAATAAAAAACCCTTCACCCATTTACATGTCCATACTCATTACAGCCTACTTGATGGACTTGGGAAAATTGATGATATTATAAATCGCGTTAAGGAATTGGGGATGGACTCCATTGCCATTACCGACCACGGCACGATGTACGGTGTGCCGGAATTTTATGATAAAGCCACCCGAGCGGGACTAAAACCAATCTTGGGAATGGAATCTTATTTTGCTCCCAACGGACGAAAGAATAAACAGGCCGGCGTTGACGAAATTCGTTACCACCTAACCCTTTTGGCGCGAAACAATACCGGATATAAAAATTTAATGAAATTGGCCACTATCGGTCATTTGGAGGGTTTTTATTACAAACCCCGAATTGATATGGAAGTTTTAAAAAAATATTCGGAAGGTTTAATTGGAATGAGCGGTTGCGTTCAGGGAGAAATCGCCCAATTGGTTATTGGGGGAAAATATGATACCGCCAAAAAAAAGGCCTTGGAATATCAAGACATTTTCGGCAAGGGAAATTATTATTTGGAATTACAACACTTGCCCAACTTGGAAAAACAAAAACTGGCCAATGATGGTTTAATGAAAATCTCTCAAGAAACGGGCGTACCGGTGGTGGCGACGGCCGATTTACACTATATTTACCCCGAAGACAAAACCGTGCAAGATATTTTGGTTTGCATTCAAACGGGGAGAAAAATTGATGATACGGATCGTATGTCTATGACCGAACACGATCTTTACCTGAAAAGTCCGGAGGAAATGTGGGAAAGTTTTTCCCACATCCCCGAAGCTTTGGAAAATACTCAAAAGATTGCGGAAAAATGTAATGTCACCATTGAATTTGGGCAAACTAAATTGCCAAAATTCGCCGTACCGAAAGGACACACCGCTTCCAGTTACTTGCGCAAATTGTGTGATGAGGGAATCAAAGAGCGTTACACCAATCAGGGAATTGAATACACCTCAAAACACGAAGAAAGATTGAAGTATGAATTGGATATTATTAAAAAAATGGGCTTTGATGCTTACTTTTTAATTGTGGCGGATTTCATCAACTGGGCGAAAAATAAAGGCATCGCTGTCGGACCGGGAAGAGGCAGTGCCGCCGGAAGTTTTGTTTCCTACTTAACTAAAATTACTGACATTGACCCCATTAAATATGATTTATTATTTGAAAGGTTTTTAAATCCCGATCGTATCTCCATGCCCGATGTTGATGTGGATTTTTCCGATCATCGTCGTGATGAAGTTTTGGCTTATGTACGAAAAAAATACGGTGATGATCATGTGGCGCAAATTATCACTTTTGGAACTATGGCGGCCAAAGCGGCAATTAGAGATGCCGGACGAGTATTGGGCGTGGAATACACCTATTGTGACAAATTGTCCAAAATGGTACCGGACTTTACCAAGTTGGCGGACGCCTTGGAAACCAGCAAAGAACTGGCACAAGAATATAAAAACAATGCCGACGCCAAAAAAATAATTGACTCCGCTTTAAGATTGGAAGGTGTAGCCAGGCACGCTTCCGTTCACGCTTGCGGGGTGGTAATTACCGCCAAGCCGGTAGTGGAATACTCCCCTATGCAATTTATGGCCGGTAAGGGCAAGAATGAAAATGCCATCGTTACTCAATACGCCGCTTCTTCCAAGGCTTCTTATGTGGAAAAAATCGGTCTGTTAAAAATGGACTTTCTGGGCTTGAAGAATTTAACTATCATTGAAAATGCCATTGAAATTATTCGAGCCACCACCGGTGATATTATTGAAGTTGATAAAATTCCCTTAGATGACGAAATAACTTATCGCCTGTTTCAACGAGGAGACACCACCGGAATTTTTCAATTAGAATCCGCCGGAATGAAACGCTACTTGAAGCAACTTAAGCCAACCACTTTTGAGGATATCATTGCAATGGTGGCACTTTATCGTCCGGGACCGATGGAATGGATTCCCGATTTTATCGCCGGTAAGCACGGGACCAAACAAATCACTTATTTGCACCCGAAACTAAAACCAATTTTGGAAAAAACTTACGGAGTGGCTGTTTATCAAGAGCAGGTTATGCAAATGGCTCAGGCTATTGCCGGTTTCAGTGGCGGTGAGGCGGATGTTCTGCGTAAAGCGATGGGTAAAAAAATTCCGGAAATGATTGCCGAACAAAAAACAAAATTTATCGCCGGTGCGGAAAAAAACGGAGTTGATAAAAAATTGGCGGAGAAAATTTTCGCCTTTATTGAACCGTTTGCCGGTTATGGTTTCAACCGTTCCCACGCCGCTTGTTACGCTCTAATCGGTTATCAAACCGCTTATTTGAAAGCGCGTTATCCGGTACAATTTATGGCCGCCCTGCTTAATTCCGATCGAGGAGATATTGATCGTATTGCCATTGAAGTGGAAGAAACTCGCTCAATGGGAATTCAAGTTTTGCCCCCGGATATTAATGAAAGTTTTAAAGATTTTGCCGTAGTTAAAAATCCGTCAAAACAAAATAAAGTACTGCGAACAAAAAATGGAAAGCTGTTGTCCAAAAAAGAAATTGCCGAGGAAGAAAAACGCTTGCAAGAAATTGAAAAAGAAAAAGAAGGAGTGACGGAAGAACTAAAAACAATTCGTTTTGGACTGGAAGCCATTAAAGGAGTTGGTTCTCATATTGTTGATAAAATTATTGAAGAAAGAAAATTAAACGGTCATTTTAAGGATATTATTGATTTGGTGGAAAGAGTGCAAGACAAAGATTTAAACAAAAAATCTTTGGAGGCACTGGCTAAGTCCGGAGCATTAGATAGTATTACCGACGGTAATAGAAATAAAATTTTGGATAACATTCAGTTACTGTTGGATTATGCCAAAACCCAACAAAAAAATACCGCTAACGGACAATCTTCTTTATTTGCTACCGGAGATGATAATAAAAGTATTGAAGCACCAAAGTTGGTTTTACAGGAAGCCACTCCCGCCTCCAAAAAAGAACGGCTTTCTTGGGAAAAAGAATTATTGGGTTTGTATGTTTCTGATCATCCTCTTCGCAATTTTCAAGATTTTTTTACCAAAAATGCTGTTCCGATTAAAAATTTGGGGCGACAACATTTGGATCAACAAATTACCGTTGGAGGCATTATCACTAAAATACATAAAATTTATACTCGACGAAATCAATTAATGTATTTCGCCACCATTGAGGACAGTTTGGGAAAAATGGAGGTTTTGGTTTTTCCTAAAGTATTGGAAAGGGATTTTGATTTATGGAAGGAAGAAAACATTGTTTTGTTAAAAGGAAAATATTCGGAAAAGGACGGGGAGGCCAAGCTGCTTTGCGAAAGCGGTAGTATTGTGGATGAAAAACAGATGAAAAAATACGAAACCACTTCACCGTCCTCCTTTAATTCCCTCAAAGAAATAAAGAATAAAAAAAATCAACCTTCTCCCCAAACCATAACCATTGAAATCAATTCTCAAACCCTTCAGCAAGTTACCGCTTTAATTTCTCAAAGCCCGCGAGGAGACAGTAAAATTTTTTTAACAACGGAAAATTCCCCCAAGCGATTGGAAACCAGTTATCTGATAGACTCTTCTTCCGGTTTTTTGCAAAAAGTTAAAAGCATTGTTGGCAGTGATAAGGTAACTGTTACCGAAGGTTAATAAATTTAATAAATGTTTTATTATTAAATCATTTTAAATTTTAAGTTTCTTGCAGTTTGCCCTCTCCATTCATTCCACTGTGAATTCAATTATTCTTTACAATTTACTTTTTTAATGTACAATTATAGATATTCAGGCATTGAAGTGGTCTAACCAACCATAGAGTCTGCGGAGTAATTTTGGAGAAAAGAAATTGCTGAAATTTCCGTGATAATTTCAAAGAGAGCTCAATATTTTTGAGAAACTAAGTGGAACCGCCCGACAGGGTCTTAGTAGATTTAACAACTTGTTGTTTTAAAACATCTTGTTAAAACGGTGATTAATTAGTTTCTATAAGATATTGGGTTTTTTAGGTCACGAATCTACAAATCTACTACGAATTTACGAATATTAAAATTTATAAACTCGTAATGTTTTTATAAGCCTGTGCTTGATTTTGTAGTTAGTGCAATTTAAAAACTTTATTCAAATTAAATTAAATTAAATTAAATTAAATTAAAATATTAATAATAAATCTTAAATCTCCTACATTTGTAAATTTGTAGTAGATTTGTAGATTCGCGGTAATATGAAAGAAAAACAAGCGAAAAAATTGGAAATCAAGCGTCATTCAATGGCACATATTTTGGCAACAGCCGTTTTAGAAATGTTTCCGGAGGCCAAACTGGGAATTGGTCCGGCAACGGAAAACGGGTTTTATTATGATTTTGATTTGCCAAGAACACTAATCCCGGAAGATTTGGAAATCATAGAAGAAAAAATGAAAAAAGTAATTGAAGAAAATTATGAGTTTGTGATGAAAGAAATGGAAATCAATGAGGCCATCGAACATTTCAAAAAAGCGAACCAACCACTCAAAGTAGAGTTGTTGGAAAATTTAAAAAACGACGGAGAAAAAATGGTTAGTATCTATAAATCCGGACCATTGGTTGATTTGTGCAAAGGACCACATATTCAATCTACCGGCGAAATTGATTCTTCCGCTTTTAAACTGACTAAAATTTCCGGTGCTTACTGGCTGGGCGATGAAAACAAGCAACAACTACAACGAATTTACGGAGTGGTGTTTAATAACAAGAAAGAATTAAAACAATACTTATTTCAACAGGAAGAAGCAAAAAAAAGAGATCATCGAAAGTTGGGGAAGGAATTGGATTTATTTACCATTGACCAAAACGTCGGTTCCGGACTTCCACTCTGGAAACCAAAGGGAGCGATTATTTTAAACACCTTAAAAAGGTGGTTTGAAGACGAACAATTAAAGCGGGGGTACATTCCGGTTATCACTCCACATATTGGCAAAAAAACTCTTTGGGAGACTTCCGGACACTGGGGATTCTACAATGACTCTATGTTTCCTCCCTTAGAACTGGGACAAACTTTGGAAGATTACCAAGATAATCGTCCGACAAAGGAAAGTGAAATTTATTTACTAAAACCAATGAACTGTCCTTTTCATGTTTCCATTTACAACGACGATAAACATTCTTATCGAGATCTGCCGATTAAATACTATGAATTTGGAACAGTGTATCGTTATGAAAAAAAAGGGGAACTGGGCGGACTAACCAGAGTGCGTGGTTTTACGCAAGATGATGCCCATTTAATTTGTACTCGGGAACAATTATCTGAAGAGATGGGTAAGATTATTGATTTTGTACAATTCGTTTTGGAAAAAACTTTCGGTTTTGAATTAAAAATTTATGCCTCTTTTCGAGACAAAAAAAGTGATAAATACCTGGGGGGAGATGAGAAATGGGAAGTAGCGGAACAAACCATTGAAAATATTCTACAAGAACGAAAGTTAAACTATGTATCCGAAACCGGCGAAGCGGCTTTTTACGGACCGAAAATTGATTTCAAGGTTAAAGACGCCATTGGTCGTTACTGGCAACTATCCACTATTCAATTTGACTTCAATTTGCCGGAACGATTTAAAATGACTTATACCGATAACAAGGGATTGGAACAACAACCTTTTATTATTCATCGCGCCCTTCTCGGTTCTTTGGAAAGATTTATGGGGGTTTTAATTGAACATTATGCCGGAGCTTTTCCAACTTGGTTGGCACCGGTACAGGTTGGAATTTTGCCGGTTTCGGAAAAATTCACCACTTACGCCCAAAAAATAAATTCTCTTTTACAAGAGAATGATATTCGGACGGAAATACATAATCAAGACGAGGGGTTGGGCAAAAGAATTGCATTAGCCACTAAACAAAAAATTCCTTATCTTTTAATTTTGGGAGAAAAAGAGGAACAAGAAAAGACCGTGACTATTCGTCAGCGAGGAATAAGGAAGCAAAAAACCGTTGGGGTAAATGAGTTAGTGGAATTGCTTGAAGGTGAAATAAGAAAAAAGAAGTAGGAAAAATAAAAACAGTGGACTATCTACTACATTACCGGAAGCAATTTTTTAATTATTGTTATGATTTCATAAGTTTAATATAAGCGATATCCTTTATATCAACAGAAATAATATTCCTCGAATTATTTGTTGGTGACGCTTCCTGTAAAGGACGACTCAACATTATAGCATCTTGAGATAAATTTTCTTGTACCCCTTCTCCCTTGTGCAATGTGGCATAATGTGTTGTAGTCGGATCCTTTCCTTCTTCAAATAAATCCCCCTTTTCTTTTAAACCTATTTGTACTACATATTCTTCTCCGGTCTCCAAGGCGTATTTAATTCCCTCTGTTACAATTTTTTTAAAATTAGACGCATCAGCACCAATTCCTTCTTTCAAATTGAAATAACACTGTTCCGGAGATGACAATTGCTCTCCTTGTTTTTTGCCACTCAAGGGCACACTTTCTTTTGTCTCGCTCATAGTAACTATATTAATATTTAAATGACATTTTCTTTACTTTTGATAAATTTCTGTCATACTTCTTAGTATCAGTATACTTAAATTTAACAAAAAAGTAAAGTTATGGCAACTTATGTAATCAAAACTTTTGGTTGTCAAATGAATTTTTCCGACAGTGAACGGATTATGACTTTTATGAAAGAAAACGGATTTACTCCATTGGATAATTCAAATGACTCCAAACTAAAAACTGAAGAAATCATCAAAGCGGATTTGATAATTTTCAACACTTGCGGTGTTCGGGCCAGTGCGGAAAATCGTGTTTTCGGACAAATTAATAACATCCTTAAACTAAAGAAAGAAAAGAAATTCAAGCCAAAAATAATTGTTACCGGTTGTTCCGCTCACCGAGATGACTTTCAAAAAACCTTACGAGGAAAAGTTGATCTATTCACTTCCATTAAAGATTTTCCCGACGCTTTAAAAAAATTAAACCTGCTTCAAGAAGAAGAACAAGAATATAAAGATTATTTGTCAATCCAACCAAATTATAAATATCAAGATATGGCGGTAGTACCGATTATGACCGGTTGTAATAATTTTTGTACTTATTGCGTTGTGCCTTACGCTCGTGGACGAGAATGGTCACGCCCGTTAACGGAAATTGTTAAAGAAATTTCCAGACTTAATGATAAAAAGTATAAAGAGGTAACTTTATTGGGGCAAAATGTAAACAGCTACAATACCAATTTTCAATTTTCAATTTCTAATTTTCAAACAATTTTCAATGATGAAATTTTAAATGATTTAAAAAAATCATCTGATGACAGTTCTGTTGTTAACATAAACTTTCCAGTGCTTTTAAATATTTTAGCGAGGCAATTTCCGAAAATTGTTTTTAAATTTTTAACTTCACACCCGAAAGACTGTTCTGTGGAATTGATACAAGTAATTAAAAAAAACAAAAACATCCCAAAAGAAATACATCTTCCCATTCAAGCGGGAAGTGATAAAGTTTTAAAAGATATGAATCGTCCCTATACCCAAAAACAATATCTTTCTTTAATTAAAAAAATTCGCCAAGAAATTCCGGAAATTAAAATTACCACCGATGTTATCATCGGTTTTCCCACAGAAACGGATGTTGATTTTCTGGAAACGGTAAAAGTTTTTGAAGAGGTTGGTTTTACGGATGCTTTTTTAAACAAGTACTCCCCTCGCCCGGGAACTAAAGCTTTTGATTTGGGCGATCCGATTGACTGGAAGGTGAAAAAAAAGAGAGAGCGAAGATTGTTGGATGTTTTAAAAAAATAAACTCTAATTTTATTGAAAATAAAATTCTTAAGTTATTAAAATAAAAATTGAAAAAATAAAAGCGGGCAAAAGCCCGCTTTTATTTTAGATATTTTTTGACTTATGACAAAAGTTTACCGGCGATTTCCCTAACGGTATTTCCGTCAGCTTCCGCTCCCAACTCTCCCATTACCGCTCCCATAACCTTCCCCAAATCACCGGCACCGGTAGCACCAACTTTTTCAATAACCTCCTTAACTTTAGCTTCAATTTCCTCCGCACTCATTTGTTCCGGTAAATATTTTTCCAAAACAACCAATTCCGCTTTTTCATTTTCCGCCATTTCACTGTTGCCGCCTTTTTCAAACTGCTCAATAGAATCTTTTCGTTGTTTGACCAATTTTTTAATTACCTTAACTACTTCATCATCCGGCAATCCTTCATCCCTATGACCCAAATCTATTTCCGCATTGGCTATTTCCGACTTTAACATAGACAAAGTATTTTTGGCCACCAAGTCTTTGTTTTTAAAGGCCTCTTTAAAATCGTTTAAAATTTCTTCTTTTAGTGACATAATTTTGTTATTTAATTTTTTAATATTTTCTCAGCCCGACAATTTAGAAATGAAAGAACAAATTGCCGGAAGAAAAAATATTAAATATCTATGTTTTTCTTGATATCCTTAAGTTTTTCATCGGTAAAAATACCCATTCGTTTCAGTTTGTTAGCGATTTGACCAACTTTTACTCTGTAAATAGCGTCTTTCTTAATTCTATTTTTATTCTTTTTCTTAACATAAAACCGTTGCCCTCTAACTTTGGGCAAAACTTTACTTTGTTGCATCGCTCGGGTAAATCTTCTCATAACACTTTCCGATGTTTCACCGTCTCGTCTTTTTACTTCAACCATAAAATACCTCCTTTCTTTGTTTTAATAATTAAATTAATTCCTAAATATTTTTTTATCAACCGCTTAATTCTACCCTATCATTAAATATTTGTCAATATCATTCAATTACCCTTTCAATATTTGCTTGATTTTTTCTTTAATTTCCTTCATCTCTTCCGGCTGAATATCTTTGGTGTTGCTCAAGTCAATTGCTCCGCCATGTCCATCGTCCTTGAATCGTGGAACCAACCAAACATGGGCGTGAGGAACCTCTTCTCCAAAAACCAGTGAAACAACCTGTTCTGTTTGCAGAGATTTTTTTAAAGCTGAGGCAATCTTTCTCACCACTTCGTAATACTCTCCGATATTAGGTACATCCCAAACCCAACGATAATGTTTTTTAGGAATAACCAGAGTGTGCCCGGGGTTCAAAGGTCGGATATCCAAAAAGGCCAAAAAATTGTCGTCTTCATAAACAATTTCCGCCGGTAATTTTTTATCTACTATTTTACAAAAAATACACTCTGTCATAATTTGTTTTGAATTATAAATACCGTTCTAAATAAACTAATTGATTTATTTTTATTCTTATTTTTTCTTTTTCCTGTTACCGGATTTCTTTCTTTGCTTATCCTTTTTCTTGGCTTGTTGCAAGGCCAACTTTTTAGCCATTTCCGCATTCTTTTTTAATCTCTTTTTAACCTCCTTAAT
>CAYORE010000091.1:0-1999 GCA_964406325.1 uncultured Bdellovibrionales bacterium
GGCGCCAAATCGTTCCACCATATCATTGGGATTAACAACATTACCTTTAGACTTACTCATCTTTACTCCGTTTTGATCCAAAACCATTCCTTGATGTCGTAATTTCATAAATGGTTCATCAAATTCCAACAAGCCCATCTTGTGCATCGCTTTCGCAAAAAAGCGCGCGTACAAAAGATGCATATAAGTATGCTCCGCTCCGCCTATGTATAAATCCACCGGCAACCATCTTTTTAATTTTTCCGCACTACAAAACTCTTTTTCATTTTCCGTATCCGGATAACGCAAAAAGTACCAAGAAGAATCCACAAAAGTATCCATCGTATCCACTTCCGGCGTCCAACCTTTGCCGAACAATTTTTCCGTCCGTTCTTTTAATTCTTTGGATTTTGCCAAAGGCGCCGTTCCGGTCGGTTGAAAATCAACATCTTCCGGCAACAACCAAGGTAAGTTTTCCTCGCCGACAAATTTCGCTTCACCATCCGGCGAATAAACAATCGGAATCGGACAACCCCAATATCTTTGCCGAGAAATTGACCAATCCCGCAAGCGATAATTGGTCGTCATCTCTCCGCCCACAAATTCCGTAATCGCCTTCTTCGCCTCCTCGCTCTCCATTCCGTCAAATTTTCCGGAATTGATTAGCACGCCTTTATCTGTAAAAACTTTTGTATCATTTTGTAAATTATCCCACATCACTTTTATATCCTCACTGGTTAATTTATCTCTAACCTCTTTTACTGGAGTCCAAACTATATCAAAAATTTCGTGTTCCTCTTGTGCCGTTTCATCTTTCTCACCATTTTCTAATTCTATATAAAATCCTTGCATATAAGCATAACGATTAACATCTTTATGTGCGGCAAAAAATTCCGAATGAAATTCTCCGGCAATCGGCTTAATTGATTTGATATTTTTATACCCGGTTTCTTCCCTTAATTCACGCAAAGCCGCTTCCTCTAAAGTTTCACCGTCTTTCACGCCACCAATAATAAATGTTTTCCAGGGAAACTTTTTCCAATGTAAATTTAAAATCTTATCTTCCTCCCAATGTTTAACAACAACTTGAACTGCTCGTCGAGGAACAAGTTTTTTGCCCTCACTCGCCGGACGCGGTGGGTTATTTTTATCAATAAAATGAGGTGCAATCACTTGCCTGATTTCTATCCTATCCGCGTCAACTTCCACCCCTTCCGCGTTAGTCCGCGTATCGTCCGCGTCAATCCGCGACTCATTATAATGAGTAGCGAATTCATAATCCCTCTCATCATGTGCCGGGACCGCCATAATCGCTCCGGTACCGTAACCGCCTAAAACATAATCCGCCACAAAAATCGGAATCTCTTCACCGTTGGCGGGATTGATTGCCGTTAGTCCTTTCAGTTTCACTCCCGTTTTGGTCTTCGCCTCTAACCTGTCCATTTCCGTTTTGTTTTTCGCTTCTTCAACATATTTTTTCACTTCTTCATAATTCTTAATTCTTGCATCATCGTTCTCAAGAAGTGAAGCGACAAGTTCGTGTTCCGGCGCCAATACCAAATAAGTCGCGCCGAAGAGGGTGTCCGGACGAGTAGTAAATACCTCTATCGAGGTCGCGGAATTGTGCTGATTATCTAAAATTTCTTTCAATAAGCCAATAATTTCCGGATTACTGTTTTCATCTTGGGAGAAATGTCCTCTATTTTTATGCAAAATAAATTTTGCAGACAATTTTTCTGATAATTCTTGAAAATCATTCAAGGAGATATACGGATCATCGTCCGAACCCAATATAGTAACTTTTTTAATTAATTTTTTAATCTTATTCCAATCAAAATCCTTTTCAAAAAAGCCATTTAATTCTGAAATTTTATTGTGTAACACCGGAGCGACAAAAATAGCTTGTCGAAGTTGTAAATTTTCTTCCGCTACATAGCGCATTAAAAAACTTGGAGCCAAAGAATGTCCGATAAAAACAGTTTTGTCGTTTATTCTTGGTTGTACATTTTTCTTGAAAAAA
>CAYORE010000092.1:0-1890 GCA_964406325.1 uncultured Bdellovibrionales bacterium
CGTGTTTGGAAATTGTCAAAACACATCGCCCAAACCGAAAATGTTGATATGTTTATTGTTGAGCTTGGAGCATTACTTCATGACATAGCCGATTCTAAATTTCACAATGGTGATGAAACAATAGGGCCTCGCCAAGCAAAAGATTTTTTAAATTCATTAAACATTGAAAAGGACATAATAAAACATATTGAAAGCATTGTCTTAAATATTTCTTTTAGAAACACAAAAGAATTTCAAAAGTTTAAATCTCCGGAACTTGATGTTATTCAAGACGCTGATAGATTAGATGCTCTGGGAGCAATAGGTATCGCCAGAGCATTTAATTACGGAGGATATAAAAAAGAAAAAATTTACGACCCTGCAATTAAACCGAATTTAAATATGACCAAAGAAGAATACAAAAACAGCACCGCCCCGACACTTAATCATTTTTACGAAAAACTTTTGTTGCTCAAAGATAGGATGAATACTAAAACAGGAAGATCCATAGCTGAGCATAGACATAAATTTATGGAACAATTTCTTGATGAATTTTACAAAGAGTGGGATGGGGAATTGTAATTTCCAAAAGAATGCTTCTTTAATAAATAACTTACCTTCTCAGAACCTTTATTCCTCCCGCTTCCCTCAAATCCTCCACCCGAGAGGGTTTTTGTTTTGGTAACAACCCGGCATCTACCACCACCTCCGGTTTAACATCTTGAAAATATTCTTTTACCAAAGAAACATCTTTCAACTCCGGTTGCCCGGTAATATTTAAGCTGGTGGAAACAATCGGCTCATCAACCATTTTAATCAACTCCAATAAAAATTTATTATTCGGTCGTCGCACCGCCACCCCACCATCTTCACTAAGTAACTCCGGCAAATCAATCCCTCTTTCCGAAAAATAATTCCTTCGTCCACGCAAAACAACCGTCAACGCCCTCTGCCCATCAGCCCACCGCTTTTTTAAATAATCATATTGTTTTTTAGACAAAAAACAATACCGTCGCACCATACAAAAACTTTTTACTAAAAGTATTAAATATTTTTTATCCATTTTTAATTTTTCCCCTTCCCTATCAACAAATTGCTGACTGACAGTTCTCTTTTTAATTCTGTAAATTTTTCTAATGGCTTTTTTGTCGGTAACAATCGCACTTAAACCATAAACCGTATCCGTCGGTAAAACCACCACCTTGCCCCGCAAAATCTCCTCCGCCACCGTTTTTACCTCTTTCTGAGAAAAATTTTCCAAATTAATTTTTATAGTTTTCATATTTATTGATAAAAATTGTAAGAATTCTTAAAGCTGTTTATAAAAATCGTTAAAATCAAACAAGAATAAACAACCAATAATCATTGTGAACAAACTTGCGAACATTCATAAAAAATCAAATTAACAAAAATTCAAAGGAGGATATATACAAAAACCACCGCACCCATGATACCAAAAAATGTAATTTAGTAAAGAAGTTGTATTAAATTATTTAAAATGATACTGAAAACCCTATTGATAAACTACTTGGTATGTCCCAAGAAATAACGCCTGCTATACCTACTGTTACAATTATTATGATTGCTTTTTTCATTTTGGTTATTTGTAAAACTTTTCATAAATCCACTTTTGCAACCAAGATTCATTTTCTTCTTCTTGTTTTTTCTTTTTGTACATTTCTGATTCTTTGTATTTTACCCATTGATCATTTTCTTTGACGTATAAAACATCCCCTCCGTTTTCGGCAACGTATTTTTCTCCTTCTGGCATCCAGGGATGAGTTTCCAAACCTTTTTCTCGTAGAAATTCTACACATTTTTGACGGTAGTCAATCGCGTCAGCAAAACCACCTGAAGGCCAGTATCTTGGCCTGCTAATAGCATTCACTATATGAATTTCCTTATTATTCT
>CAYORE010000093.1:0-6063 GCA_964406325.1 uncultured Bdellovibrionales bacterium
AAACCGCAGGGTTTTGCTCAAAGAATAAAGGTTGGTAAATTCCCCAAAGTTTTTTCTTTTAGTGTTTTGAACGACACTTTTGTTTTGTTTGGTCATAATATTAAAAATAAATATTTAGCTTAATAAAAACACTTTAACTGAATACTTTGGGAAAACATTTTTTAAAAAAACATCTTACCACAAATCATTAAAAATATTCTCAAAAAATATACACTATCTTCAAAGTTACATACTGAAAAATATATTAAAAATTTACCAAAAATTTAAAAATGCACCTAATAAAAATCCCCCACAAGACTGTGTGACCATACACAATAAAATGTCTTATGAGGGAATTTTATTTATTGTGTATGGTCACCTATATAATACACTTCATTGATAAAAAAGCAAGTGTTTGTAAAAATTTTCTAAAAAATAAAATGGTTTATTTTTTCACTCTAATCTTTAACTATAATTAAATATTTTTAAAATATTTTAATTAACGGGTAAAAATTTGTCATTTAAAGATTTGTAAACTGTTTTAAAAAGCCGGCGTGTCCTTTGGACACGCCGGCTTTTATAGTTTATTTTTTTTGCTTACTTTTTTCGCTTTTTTTGGTTTTTTTAATCCACTTTTTACTTATCTTCAGTTAAATACACTACCTTAAAATTGACCTATTATTCTCTGAGCCTACTGTCGGACTCGAACCGACGACCGATCGCTTACAAGGCGATTGCTCTACCAACTGAGCTAAGTAGGCGATAAAAAGAATTTCTAAATTAAAAATAAATGGGAAATGCCACCGATAATTTATCCTTTACCGAAACAACAGGCTATCATTTAATCAAGTTATTTCTTGATAATCAACTTTACTTTCAATGTGGGCCGGGACGGATTCGAACCGCCGTAGACTCGCGTCGTCAGATTTACAGTCTGATGCATTTGACCACTCTGCCACCGACCCTTAAATTTTAAGATATTTCGCTCTTCAACCAACTCACTTATTATACATTTTATAAATAAAATATCAAGCAATTGGCTTTCCGTCTCTTTTCTTAATTTACTTACTTATCATCAACTTTCGTTCTTTTCCGATAGTCTTGAGCCAAGACCGGGAATTGAACCCGGGACCTCACCCTTACCATGGGTGTGCTCTACCAACTGAGCTATCTTGGCTTGTTAAAAAATATTTTAAAAGTACTTCTCCCGGTCACTTCAACTCCGGCTATTTGGTAATTCTCTTGAGTAATTTAATTTTTCTCTTCTTTCTTAAAGCCACTAAATCCCTCGGTTTTACCGACAGAATATACTCAAAAACTTCCAAGGCGTCATCCAATTTTTCCATTTTAATATACAAGTCTCCCAGCTCCCTGTAATTGGATAACTCTTTGGGATTTTTGTCTATTTTTTGCAATATCTTTTTTTCCAAAATCTTTCTGTCCACTCCGATAAATTCATCCGCATCTTTAATGTCACTAATCATTTCTTTTTGTCCCTCCTCTTGCTTCACTTCTGCTTCCGATTGATCTTTTTTAAATTTTCGTCCAACTTCCGCAATCTTAATTTCTTCACCGACCCCTTTCGCTTCTCTTGTTTCAATTTCCCCTTCTTTATTATCAACACTTTCACCAATACTGCCATCTAATGCCCACTTTTCCACTGTTGTGGTTTTAATATCCAAAATCTTTTTGGCTTGCTTTTTACCCTTAAACAAACTCTTCATAAAACCCTTCTTTTCAATGTTTCCACCCCTTTCTTTTTCCGTCGCCAAAGAATCAATTGGCAACTCTTTTCCCTTGCTGAAAAAATCTATTGTCTTAATCTCCTCGTTTTTTTCATCTTGATCAATCTCTTCCGGCACAACCATATCTTCTTTTTCCTTCCCTTTCAACTCCTTTTCTTTCAACCACTCTTCTTCCAACTCTTCCTCTTCCAATTCTTCATCTTCCTTTATTATTAACTCTTCCTTAGCTTTAATAATATCACTTTTATTTTTTCGCTTTACTTTAATAATCCACAAATGCAATTTTTGAATATTTTCTTTAACGGTTTTAATAATCCACTCAAAAAAACTAATAAAGCCACTTTTGATTTTAAATAAAACACCTTTTTTATCACCACTTTTTTCAGACTGTAGTTCCTCTACAATTTTTTCGTCCACATTTTTAAGACTCTTTGTTATTATAACAATAACAACTATCAATGCAACCAGTGATGCTCCGATAATAATAATATTCAGAAAATTCATAATCTTATTTATTTGCTTTTATCTCCTCCAGGTCAACGGTCATCATTTTACCATCTGAAGACAATACTTTCACCCTTTGTTCCAAAACCAGATTATCAACGACCTTGACCTCTTCCTTATTGTAAAAAACCTTTTCGCCTTTGGTAGGCATACCTGTCATACTTTCCTCATACTGTTTTGATTCATAAGACAAGCAACACATCAACCTCCCACACAAGCCGGACAATCGTTCCGAGCCCCGATGAGCAATTGATTGAATGCGAGCCATATCAGTGGTAATACTCCTTAATCCCCGAGAAAATTTGGAACAACAAAGTTCTCGTCCACAAATCCCAAAACCACCCATTTTTTTGGCTTCATCTCTGGCTCCCACTTGTTGAAAACGAACTGATTTTCCAAAATCCGTAGATATTTCTTTAACTAACTCCCGAAAATCAATGCGACTGTCGGCTGTAAAAACAACAATAATACATCCGCCATCAATACTTAAAATCGTATCCACAATTTTCATCGGCACACCATTCTGTCGCACCCTTTTCTTAATATCTTTCTTGTAAACTTTTTCCTTTTTCTTATTTTTCAAAGCGGCTTCAAAATCCTGTGCCGTCGCTTTTCGCAAAACCTGACCGACAACTTCTCCACCGTCACCACCTTCAGCCACTACCGTTCCAATCAAAATACCCCATTTATGTTGGACAACAACCTTATCTCCCTGCTTCAAATCAGGTAAAGAAGCTGATACATTTTCGGGATTACTCCATTCAAAAAATTGAATTATCATCAATTTATTTAACAAAATTAAATATCCATCTTAACAAATTCAGCCACTTTAATATTTTCACCGATGGCGGCTATTTTGCTCTTAATCAACTCTTCAACGGTCAATTCGGGATTCTTTACAAAGGCCTGAGAGTAAAGAGCTTTGGTCTCTTTCAATTCTTCAATCTTGTCAGCCATTTCCTTTTCTCCCAATCCACTTTCTTGCAATTCCGCAATTTCTTCCGCCAACATTTCTTCCGTAACATCCTCTTTGGTTATAGCCACGGGACTCATCGCCACCACCTGCATAGCAATATCATTTGCCAACTCTTGAAAATCACTGTTTTTAGCCACAAAATCCGTTTCGCACAAAAGTTTTAATATGGCCCCGCTTTTACCGTCGGCGTGAACATAAGAAACAACCACTCCTTCTCCGGCAATTCTATTGGCTTTTTTATCGGCTTTTTTCAAGCCCTTTTCCCGCAAGATATCCAAAGCTTTTTCTTTGTCACCGGACGCTTCTTCCAATGCTTTCTTAACATCTATTACTCCGGCTCCGGTTTCTTCTCTAATTTCTTTTATTAATTCTAACATACTTTTTATTTTTAACTAATTATCACCAAGTGGTGAAGAGAAAATATTTTTTATTTTTTGGAGAAAGCTCCAACAACCGCACCTAAAATATATTTTAAGGATGACACCGCATCATCATTGGCCGGAATCGGATAATCAACCAAGTCCGGGTTACTGTTTGTATCCAATAGTCCGATAACTTTTACTCCAACCTTGCGAGCTTCCTTAACGGCATCAATGTCTTTGTTAACATCCAAAACCAGAACCGCCTCCGGCAGTCTGGTCATTCTCACCAAACCACCCATTCGACTGTCAATTCTATCTAATTTTTTTTGTAATTTATTTCTTTCCAGCTTGGTACTATCTTTTAACCGCCCCTGCTCCAAGGCCTCCCGGTTATTGATTAAAAATTTAATTCTGTTTTTTATGAAATTAAAATTGGTAAAAGTACCACCCAACCATCTATTATTAACATAAGGCATTTCAATTTGATCGGCGGCAATTTTTACAATTTGTTTAGCTTGATTTTTTGTTCCGACGATTAAAACAATTCCGTCCTTTTTAGCAATCCCTTCAAGATAACTTAACGCTCTTTTTAACAATTCCAAACTTTTCTCCAAATCAATAATATGCACATTGTTTCTTGCTCCAAAAATATATTTGGCCATTTTTGGATTCCAACGGGATTTTTTTTGTCCAAAATGCACACCCGCTTTCAACATCGCTTCTAAAGACAATTCCGGCACTTCAATTTGCTGAGAATTGTTCGTTGAAGAAGAAGGTGTGGTTTTATTTTCCACCACTTCCTTTTTTTCTTCTTTAATTGGTGCTTCTTTTGACACTTCTTTTTCTTCTTGATTTACTTCAGTCATGTTTTTTAATTTAACCTATTAATGGCTTTTTAACTCTCAAAAAGCCCCTCTATTCAATTTTAACTTTGAAACTCTTAAATTTACCATTGGCAAACCAGGTAAGTTTCCAAATTGAATATGTGAGATATTGTTACTTGCCTATGATAATTATCTTAATTATCATAACGACTTTACCAACTTTAGCATACTTTTTTAAAAAAGTAAAGACCTTGTAAAGTATTTGTTAACTGGTATAATAAAGGTGTAAATCTCTTAAAATAAAACAAAATATGTCTAAATATAAACCGGTAGTTCTTATAGTTCTGGACGGCTGGGGGGAAACAATGGAAAAAACCGGCAACCCCTTCTTGGAAACAAAACTTCCTACAATTGAAAAATTAAATAATTATTATCCTAAAATGCTCCTGGAAGCTTCCGGGCTTTCGGTGGGAGTTCCTTGGGGAGAAGTTGGTAATTCGGAAGTTGGTCACCAAGCTTTGGGAAGTGGACAAATTAAATATCAAAATTTTCCTCGTATCAATTTATCCATAGAAAAAGGAGATTTTTTTAACAATCCGGCATTGGTAAAAGCAATTACCCGAGCCAAAGAGTTGAATAAAAAAATTCATATTTTCGGCTTACTCAGTAACGGAGGAGTACATTCACACATTAATCATTTTTTGGCTACCTTGGAAATGGCCAAAGAACATGATGCTCCGGAAGTTTATCTACATATTATTACCGATGGACGAGATACCGCTCCCACCAGCAGTTTGCTGTTTTTACAACAACTGGAAGATAAGATTAAAAAACTTAAATTAGGTAAAATAGCAACCATTGCCGGACGCTATTATGCCATGGACCGCAATGAAAACTGGGATCGCACCGAAAAAGCCTACTTGGCTATGACTCAAGGTGTGGGAATTAAAGAAGCGGATCCCGAAGAAGCCATTAAGAAGCAACACGGTCAAGATAAAACGGACGAATTTTTGGAGCCGATTGTTATCACAGACAAGAAAGATGAGCCGGTTGCCACCGTAGATGATGATGATTCTCTTATTTTTATAAATTTTCGCAGTGATCGTGCCAAACAAATAACTCGCGCTTTTACTGATGATAATTTTGACAAATTCAGTCCCACCACAACTTTAAAAAAACCTTATTTCGTATCTATGGTGGAATATGACAATGATTTAAAAGTAGATGATATTGCTTTCCCGCCGGATAATATTACCGAAACTCTCGGCAAACTACTTTCTCAAAACAACAAAAAACAACTGCGTTTGGCAGAAACGGAAAAGTATGCTCATGTTACTTATTTTTTTAATGGTGGCAAAGAAGAACCCTATCCAAATGAAGACCGCATTGTCATTCCTTCTAAAAATGTTCCTTCTTATGATCAACTGCCGGAAATGAGCGCTCCGGAAATTACCGAAACTTTAATAAATAAAGTGCGAGAAAATACTTATGATTTTATTTTAGTTAACTATGCTAACGCCGATATGGTTGGTCATACGGGCAATAAAGAGGCTACTATCAAAGCTCTGCAATGTTTGGACAAATGTTTGGAACAAGTTATTCCGGTTGTCTTGGAGAATAACGGTTGCTTGTTAATCACCGCCGATCATGGTAATGCGGAGGAGTTAATTAAT
>CAYORE010000094.1:0-1762 GCA_964406325.1 uncultured Bdellovibrionales bacterium
GGAGTTTGTTTTTTGTTCATATAACCGCGAATCTACAAATCTATTACAAATTTACAAATGTAATAAATTTAAGATTTATTATTAATATTTAATATTCTTAATGACTTTACGCCATTTGATGTAAAATTCACCAAAATGGCCAATTGTTTATTTGTAATGTTTAGGTATCTTTTGACTTGCTCAATATTTCTTTTTGAAAAATAGTTACCTTTTTTTAATTCTACTATAATTTTATCTTCAACAAGAAAATCTAAATATTGTATTCCGATAAACTCCCCCTTAAATTTTACTTTATAAGCCACTTGTTGTTTATATGACAATCCTTTTTCAGCAAAAACTTTTGCTATCGCTTTTTCATAATATTTTTCTTGGTAGCCATATCCGAGTTCGTTGTATGCCTCAAACATTACCCCCATAATCTGATAACTCAAATCTTTGTAAATAACTTTTTCTGACATATATTTGTAGATTTGTAGTATATTTGTAGATTTGTAGTTTAAAAAACCGCCTCTAACAAACTGTTAAGGGCGATTAAAATCGCGGTACCACCTTACTTCAGCGTCAAGAAACGCTCTTCATTGTAATGCTTACGGGCATTGTCCGGCGAGTTCTACTCAACTTTATTTCTCCACAAACTTGTGGAGAAAAGTTTTTCTTCCCGCATCCCATCGTTGGTCGAACGATTCCGGTGGTGATGGCCACCGTCAAAGGATTTTGAAATTGTATAATTATCTTAACACAAAAACAGCTTTTGTCCAGAACTATTGTTTGAGTTAATTGTCTTGCCAATCAACTTTCTGGCCGTAAAATTGCTTTTCTAAAAAACAAAGACTTTGTTTGTTGACAAAGGTGTAAAAGGGTAGGATAATTACAGTGTTAACCATTAGTTAATTATTGATGACAAGTGAAATAATTAAAGCGGGAAAGGATTACAGTAGCATCAAAAAAAACCGGAAGCAAACATGTTTGGCATTAGTTGGCGATATGACAAAGAAGCTTATGTGGTAAGATTGCTTTTTGAGGAAGGCAAACCATTCTTTTACAAAGAATTTTCTCTTTCACAATACAATAATGATAAAGATAAGGCCCTTCAAGAAGCTGTTGAATGGAGAAATAAAATGTGTAGAGATCATCTTATTCCTTGTTTGAGTGTTAGGGAAGGAATTGATTTAAAGAACAACAAAACTGGTGTCACAGGGGTTTATAGGAGGAACAACAGAAAAGCTTATGTCGCCACTTGGTACGAAGGAAGAGAACTGCAAAGAGTGCAATTTTCGGAAAGTAAGTGGGGCAGAAAGCCGGCTTTTTATATGGCTTGGGCAGCCAGAATAAAGAAACAAAAGATATTTTCTAAAAAACATATGGAAAAACCACTTAACCCGGAAGAAGCTTATAGCATAGTTGCAAAACACGAAAGTAATCACCAACAAATTTGGGAGAAGGAAAAACAAAGAGTTGATGCTTTAGAAGACTATGCTTTGGAAAATGATTTAAAAACTTAAAATAGATGACTGCAAAGAGAACAATAATAAAAGATAATTTAAAATTCAATTTGGGTGAAAGCGAATTTAACCTCTCTTCCAAAGGAGCGATGATTACCGGTTGGAAATATAAAGGTCAGGATATTATTCCGGAGTTGCACCCTAAACCGAACTCAACCTCACTGAGAGGCGGGGTGCCGATTTGTTTTCCTTTTTTTAACGCCAGCCCGCCGGGAATGGAAAACATCCCCCAGCACGGCTGGTTAAGAAATGAGGAGTTG
>CAYORE010000095.1:0-3192 GCA_964406325.1 uncultured Bdellovibrionales bacterium
ATACTAATGATGCTACCGCTTTTGCTATCGGTAGAATTTTAATTGCCATTTTGGAAAATAATCAGCAAGAAGATGGTAGCGTGCTTATTCCGGAGGTTTTGCAAAAATATATGGGAGGGAAGAAGGTGATTAAGAAATAAAAAATAAATTTATGTTAGAGTTTTGTGAAGGCTGCGAACAATCACCGACAATAGAAGAGGTTACTGACTTTCTTAAAAAAATAATGTTAAAGATAGATTCTAATCCGTGGATAGAAAGACAAGATAACACTTTGATTATCGCCGGTACAATGGCTTTTGCTTCCAATATAACAAAAAGGAGGGGTGAAGTATATGGACAACTCAAGAATAGCCCTTATTTTGAGAATGTTCGGCAGGAGGATGGGAATTTGGCAATATCTGCTGACTTAAGAAGTCCTATTGGTAATATTGTTAAAATACATTTTAGGGTAGATAAGGATATATAAGCGAGTTCTATAATTATCATTAAAATGTGGAAGATGATTGTTTGTCAAAAGAGGTAGTTTTTGGATCCGCGTGATATATTTCGGAATAAAAAATTGGATGAATGTTATGCAGATAAAATACATCCTAATGGACGGGGATACGATTTGATGTTTGAAAAAATTTATTCCAAATTAATTGAATTGCAGTATTTGGGAATAAAATAAATTAAAGTAGTTTATGCTAAGGCGAAAAAAGAAAAAAAAATTTAGGAGAAGCGGACGGCAAGAATTGAAAAAAAACAGGATTAGAAGAAAAGGAAGAAAAATTCAAAAAAAATCTTCCTCAAAAAAACAGGATAAAAACATAAACTGGAAAAAAAGGGCGGTAGAGTTTTTATTTATTTGTTTTGTCGGTTTGGTTGTTTGGGTCTTATTTTTTTCGGGCGTTTTACGAATTAAAAATGTGGAAGTACGAGGGTATGACAAGGAAGTTGTTGTGGCGGAGGTACAAAAGATAAAAGAAAAGAAGATATTAAATAAAATATCAAGAGATAATTTAATTTTATTTCCTCGAAAAAATTTAAAAAATGCTATTCAGCAAAGAGATTTGGTTGTCAGAGAAGTGTCTTGTCGCAAAAGATTTCCGGACGCCTTGTTGATTGCCGTTGAGAAAAGGAAGCAATTATTTTTTTGGAAATTTAATGATAATGAATATCAACTTAGAGATGAGGGAGGAGATTTTATTAAAAAGTTTACAACAACGGAAAACATTGACTTACAAGCAGAGTGTTTGCAGTTGACGGAAAAGACCGGATTGCCGTGCTTTGTTTTTACGGATAAAAATGAAAATGATAAGGAAGACGAAACGAAGATTAAAGATTTTTCCGAGTTTGCTAAAAATATTTTAAAAGAGTTAAAAAAAACGGTTTATTTTTCCGATCGCAATACTTTGGGAACGAATGCTTTTATTAGCAGAGAGATTACGGTGTTTAATCCGAAGTATGGGCAACTCAAATTCAGTTTAAGTGGTGATTTGGATAAGCAGATGGAAGTGCTTAAACTTTTTTTAGAACAAAAAATTGATATGGCTGATTTACATAAATTGGAATATGTTGATTTAACTTTGGATAATAAATTGATTTACAAATTTAAACACAATGAAATTCCGGAGAATGAAATAAAAGCGATGGAAGAGGTAGTTGAAAAAGAGAGGAATGATTTGGATAAAAATTGAAAAATATTTTAAAAGTTTATTATTTAAAAATGAAACAAAAATTTTATAAAATTTTTTTATTGGCGATTGTGATTTTGGCTGTAGCGTTGAGATTTTCTCGGTCATTTTGGCAACGGGATTTTTGGTATGACGAGGCCTTCACGGGAATTATAACCAGAATGTCTTGGTCGGAAATGTGGTGGATGATTTTTCATGATGTTCACCCGCCTTTGTATTATTATTTACTCAAACCTTGGGCAGGTATTTTTAACTATTCTCTTTTTGGTTTTCGTTCTTTTTCGGTTCTTTTCGGCTTGTTGAGTATTTTTTCCGTTTATTGGATTGGCAAGAGATTGTTTTCGGAAAAAGTCGGTTTGGTAAGTGCTTTGTTGATGACTATTTCTCCTTTTGCCGTGCAGTATTCTCAGGAGGCGCGAATGTATGCTTTGTTTGGTTTTATTTCTTTGTGGTTAACTTATTTTTTTATTAAGGCCTTGCTGACAAATAAATGGAAATTTTGGCTTGGGTGGGGGGCAATAGGCATAGCCTTTTTATATACTCACTACTTGGCTTTGTTTACTTTTGTGGTTTTTTATTTGGTTGCCTTGTCTTATCAATTTTTATTTTTGAAATCCAAAAATAAAAAAACATTCATTGGGGAAAGTTGGCAAAAAATGTTTATTAATGGAAAGTTTTTGGTGGCTACCGGAATGATTGTTGTGGCTTTTGTTTTGTGGCTACCGGCGTTAAAACAACACTTGTCTCGGGAAGGATTGGGTTGGGTGCCGGTGGTTTATTTCAGTGAAATTCCTCAGACTTTGCAATTCTTTTTTTACGGTCATCAGCCGGGTAAAATTTTAGAACCAATCCCCAATCAGTTTCGTAATTTAAGCTTTAGCTTATCCCAAGAAGAAGCCGGTAGTCTATTTGATGGTGCCAGTTTGGGATTGGTATTGTTGTTGATAATCACAGTTGGCATAATATCACTATGGCGTCAGAAAAAATACCAAAAAGAAATTTTTATTTTAAGCGGATTATCTTTTGGAGTTTTGATATTCTTGATTTTACTTTCTCAAATTGGCTGGCGTTTTTATGTCGCCAGATATTTTATGGCAACGGCGGTGTTGTTTTATTTATTGTTGGCAATAATTATAGATAGTTGGAAACCTCGTTGGCGAGTGTTGTTTTTGGTTTTATATTTTTTAACTTTATTTTGGCTGAAGCCGATTCCTTATGACACGGCCTGGACCGGAATATATAAAGATGGGGATTTGGTGGATAATCAGACAGTGGTAGTGGCGGATAATGCCTTTGAGTATGCTACGGCGCGTTTTCATTTTGGAGAGGGAAGGGTGAAGTTGTATAATAGAGGAGAACCGGGACAAGATTTTAGCCTTTGGATTATTGTTAAGCCGGAAGATCAAATTACCAAGTTGGATGATTATTTAAATGATCAAAAAGTTATTTTTGTTGGTGCCGGAGATTGTAATTGGAATCAGTATAAATTAAAACCTTTAAAAAAAGTGGGACGCTT
>CAYORE010000096.1:0-5641 GCA_964406325.1 uncultured Bdellovibrionales bacterium
TTAATGATTAATGATTAATGGTTAATGATTAATGTCAACAGTTGATTTAATTCATAAGTTGTATTTGGGGACCTGGATTATATTTTTTACCTGCGATATTTATTTCACAAACTTTAATTTAACAAAAACAACTACCGATAACATTCTTCTTTTTTTGGTTTTAAAATTTAAAATTAATTCATTGAAAATTGAATTTAAATTTTAAATTTTAAATTTTAAATTTTTTCAACAATATTATGTCAAAAGAAATTCTTAATAAATTACAAAATAAGTCCAAATCAAAAAAACCAAAAAAGAAAGTTTTGGCACTAATTGACGGTAACGCCCTGGTCCATCGTGCTTATCATGCCTTACCGTCACTGACCACCAAAGATGGAAAACCCAGTGGAGCGGTTTACGGTTTTGCCCTAACCCTTTTTGGAATGATGGAAAAAGTGAAGCCGGATTATATTATCGCCTCCTTTGATGTTAAGGGACCAACCTTTCGACATAAAGAATTTAAGGAATACAAAGCCAATCGTAAAAAAGCACCGGACGACCTGTATGAACAAATACCGATGTGTCAAGGATTATTGAAATCTTATGGAATACCGATTTATATCAAAGAAGGATATGAAGCCGACGATATATTGGGGACAATTTCCAAGGATCCGGAAATAGAAAAAAAGTTGAATACTTTAATTGTTACCGGTGATATGGATCTTGCTCAATTGGTGGATGAGGACACCAGTATTTTTACTCTGCGACGGGGGGTGAAAGATACGGTAATTTATGATGAGAGAGGCGTTCGGGAAAAATATAAAATACGACCGGACCAAATTGTTGACTATAAGGCCTTACGAGGTGATCCCTCCGATAATATCCCCGGAGTGAAAGGTGTCGGTGAAAAAACCGCTGTGTCTTTATTGCAACAATTCGGACACCTCAAAGATATTTACGACAATTTGGATAAAGTGGAAAAGAAAGCGGTTAGAGAAAAACTGGAAAAATATAAAAAGGAGGCCTTTTTAAGTTATCGGTTGGCCACCATTGCCACCAATGTTAGAGTGACGGTTGATTTGGAAGAAGCGAGAGTGGATAAATTGGACAAAAACGGGCTAAGTGAGTACTTACAAAAAATGGGCTTTCAGAGCTTGTATAGAAGATTGATTAAGAACGGGAATTTGCCGGGAGTGAACAAGGAGGGGTCTTCGGAAAAAGAGGAAAGAGAATTGAAATTCAAGGAGTTGACCATCAAAGAAGATATAAAAGTGGTAATTAATAAAATAAAGAAAGCTAAAAAATACTCTTACTTTTTAGATAAAGAGGGCGAAAAATTTTATTCCGCCAAAATATTCGGTTTGGGAATTCATATCAAAGATCCGGAAGTTTATTATATTTCCGGTGAATTAATGGAAGAATTTCAAGCTCTTTTTGTTGACAAGAATATCACCAAGAGTGGTTATGATATAAAGTTGGATTTAGAGTTGTTGACAGCGAGGTTAAATCTTGGCGTTGAGGGTAATTTTTTTGATACAAAGTTGGCCGGGTATTTGCTGGGACAAGGAAAGAGGAGTGATTTGGAAAAAGATATTTTCACGGAATTTGGAGAGGGATTTCGGAGTGATGGCAAGCAAGGAAATCAAGCCAGTTTGTTAAGCGGTTTGGATGAGAATAGAAAAAAATTGATAGCCGAAAAATCTTATTGGATAACCGAATTGTCGGAAGTTTATGTCGATAAATTTAGACGGAAAGAAAAGGGTTTGGCAAAAGTTTTTTATGAACTGGAAATGCCTCTAATTTCCGTCTTGGCTCAAATGGAGATTAACGGAATTAAAGTTGATAGGAGGGTTTTAGATAAGCTTTCGGAATTTCTGGGAAAAAAATTAACCGAACTGGAAAAGAAGATTTATAAACTAACCGGTGAAAAATTTAACATTAATTCTCCCGGTCAGTTGGCGGAAGTTTTATTTGAAAAAATGAAGTTACCTACGGTAAATATTAAGCGAGGGAAAACGGGATTTTCCACTGATGCCGAACAATTGGAGAAGTTAAGGGAGTTGCACCCGGTTGTAAAATTTATTGAAGAATATAGAACTTATGCCAAATTGAAAAATACTTATGCCGATCCCTTGCCCGAATTAATTCAAGAAGATGGACGAATTCATACCAATTTTAATCAGACCGGAGCCATCACCGGCCGACTTTCCTCTTCTGATCCCAATTTACAAAATATTCCCAAGTATGGAAAAGTATCTGAATTAATCAGACAATCTTTTGTGGCAGATAAAGGTAAGGTTTTGGTGTCTGCCGATTATTCGCAAATTGACTTGCGAGTGGCCGCTCATCTTTCCGGAGATCCCAAGATGATGCAAATTTTTCAGGAAGGGAAGGATATTCATCAATCAACAGCCGCTTGGGTTAACGGCATTGAATTGGAAAAAGTTACCAAAGAACAACGCAGTGAGGCCAAGTCTTTGAACTTTGGAGTACTTTACGGAATGGGGACTTATGGTTTTATGCGAGACAGTGGCGTTAGTCAGGAGCGAGCGGAATTTTTTATTAAACAGTATATGAAAACATTTTCCAAGTTGAAGGAATTTATTGAAAGAACAAAAAAGGAAGCGAGAAAAAACGGCTTTGTGGAAACGGAGTTTGGACGACGACGATACTTGCCGAATATCAAGGCAAGTAATTATATGGTCCGTAGTGGAGCGGAGAGGGCGGCGATAAATTTTCCGGTGCAAGGTTTAGCCGCGGATATTATGAAGTTGGCAATGCTTAAAGTGAATGATTTAATTCAAAACCGGCAAGTTAAAAATAAAGAAATATCCCCAAAACTGGAATTGCAAATTCATGATGAATTAATTGTTGAAATTGACAAAGACAAAGCTGAAGATTTTGCCAAAGATTTAAAAAAGGTGATGGAGAGTGTATATAAATTAAAAGTACCATTAGTGGTAGATGTCAGTATTGGTAAAAATTGGGGCGAACTGTAGTTAGTGATTGGTATTTAGCTTGCTCCACAAGCCTTGCTTGTGGAGCTGTTTGTAAAATTTGACAAATTAATACAATGTATTACACTTAATACAAGTGAGTACACATTGTCTAATGGGATTGAAATCAGTCCCTTAATAATTAATTTTAATAAAATGACCCGAGCAACCAATTTAAACCAAACGGTTACTTTTAGAATGGATAAAAAAACAATTAAAAAGCTAGATAAAATAGCCAAATTAATGGATAGACCAAGATCGTATTTTTTAAAACAGGGAGTGGCGAATATCTTAGATTTATACGATTGGCAATTGGAAAAAATTGCCAAAGGAGAGGAGCAAGTTAAGCAAGGAAGGATTGCCACCGGCGTGGAAGTTGACAAGGCGTTTAAATTGTAATTTGAGTGATGTAAACTGATTTATGAAAATCAAATTTACCAAACAATCTTTACGGGATATAGAAGGTGTTTATCATTATATTCAACAACAAGCAGACAAAGAAATTGCTTTGGAAGTTGTGCATAAAATCAAAAAGGGCATTGATAATCTTGATAAGCATCCCAATCTCGGGAGTAAACTCAATGGGAAGAACAGGAGGTTGGTAATAGCGGGCTTGCCGTTTGTAGTTGTGTATAAAATAAATAAAGACATTATTTATATTCTCACCATTTTTCACACTTCTAAAAAAATTGTATAAGGGGATTGTTTCTGAACTCCGATTTTCACCAACTTCCCCCAATCTACGACTTTTTGGATTTTTAAAAAAAGTTTATTAATCAATTGGAATTTAAACCCTGTATTCGCCGGTTAAAAATTTACGAATACTTATTAATCAAACCTCTACAAAAAGTGTATTAAAAAAAGCGTATCAAAAAAGTGTGACATTTAACTTTTGTCCGCGTATTATTAAAGAGGAACACCGGAAAGGAGGATTCCTTTCCGGTGTTGAAATTTCATATTTCGGGACCGGGGATTGAATCCCCGATTTCTTTTAGCACTTGCCATAGTGTCTTAAATAACAAAAGCACCATGACAATCCCAAGGAAAATATCTATTATTATCATGTAGACAGCAGTGTCTACATGGTAAAATATTTTTGCAAAAAAGAATATTGCCCCTAATAAAAAAATAATACTTTTAACTCTTTTCTTCATACTCCCCCCTTGCCCACCCAGGTGAGCAAAAAATAAAAAAGAACTATTCTTATCTTTAAACTATCACAGGGAGGGGGATTGTCAAGGATTTATTCACAATAGCTTTTGTTTTATGTGTGTTTTGAGGGGAAAATTGATTTATTTTTTTAAATCACAACTTTATAAATTAATTACAATTTTATAAACAACTCCATAAGCTTACAGAGAGAGTGGTGGCAGGTGGGGGAGTAAGTGGTTACAAGTTTAAAAATTGTAATTTATTTAAAAAGGAGTATAATAAAAATATAAAAAAGTTTAATAACAATATAAAAAATTAATAAAAAAACAAATGGAAGAAAAAAAGGATTATAAAATTTTATTGGTGGCGATACTCATCCTGTTGTTAACCGGAGGCACTTTTTTGTTTTTTAACAAAAAATCTCGTCAAGCGGAACCGATTGTAGTGGATAATTCTCCTAAGCAAGAAGAGGAGGAGGTTGAACCGTATGAAATGAAAGAAGGAATGAGTCCGATTAGTGGTGTGGAGTGTGAAAACTGGAATCGCCGACCTTTTGCCATAATGTATTCCGGTGATATGGATGCTCGCAGAAATTTTCGTAGTCTTTCCCAAGCGGATTTTGTTTTGGAAATGGATCACCGTGCCACCCACAGTCAACCTCGTGTAATGGGCGTTTACCAGTGTGCCACTCCAACGGCAATGGGACCGATGCGTTCCGGTAGAGTTGATCATATTAATGTAGCCGCTTCTTTAGACGCAATTTTTGTTCCTTGGGGCGGTTCCAGTGTCGCCAAAAATGTTTTAAAAAATCACTGGGTAGAACATATAGATTGTAATGGTGAAGTGGCTCCCAGTGGTTCCGGTACGCCGGCTTGTCGCAAGGACGCTTCTCTTTTGGTTGCTCCTTTACACAGCGCCGGTCCCGCCTTTTCCAATTTGGCGGAATTGGTTAAAATCGCTCAAGCTAATAATTATCGTTTAACCAGCGAAAGTAAAGGATTTCATCATCAAGGAGATTTGCCTCGCTCTCAGCGACCAAGTTATGGCTTGGTAAAAGTCAAGCAAATCTATCCTTACCGAGCAATTTACAAATATGATCCGGAGGAAAATAATTATAAAAGATTTTTACAAAAGAAAGAGGGGGCTATTTTAAAACCGGATATTGATCAAGCGACCAAAAAACAATATGCTCCTAAAAATATTATTACTATCATCACCAAAAAAGAGGCCTGGCGAACAGGTATTGATTATAAAGCGCAAGGAGTAAGGGATCCTTGGGTGGGGATTGACGAACAACATCGAAAAAATGATGACGGAGCTTATCCTAATTTTCAGTTGGGTGATCCCTGGTTTGATACTAAGTTTGAAGGGCCGGCCAGATTTTTTATCAATGGACAGGATATTAAAGGTGTTTGGAAAAAGAAGAAAGGAGTTAATGAGCCGTTTAGATTTTATGATGACAAAGGTGAGCCGATTAAATTTGTTCCCGGACAAATATGGATGCATGTTTTGGG
>CAYORE010000097.1:0-2892 GCA_964406325.1 uncultured Bdellovibrionales bacterium
AAAGACTGGAAGTGCTAGATATTAAAGTTACCAACTTGGGCGATAAGCAATCTGAATTAATTCTTAAAACAGACACCAACATTTCCACTACTAAAGAACTGCAAACCAGTATAGATAGTAATCTAAACATTATTAATCAAACCCTGGTTTCCCTAGATACTAAAGTACAAACTAACACTGAAGATATAGTTGGTAATACAGAAACCCTAGCAACTCTTTCAGAAAACATTAATTCCCTCACAGAGTTAACCACCACTCTAACCGATACCGTAACCAACCATGAAGTTAGAATAGCTCAGTTAGAAGAACTTCTAGTTAATCAAGGCATAGAATTAGATACAAATAGTACCAATCCTCAAATACCGGAATTAACTAACATTCCAGAATCTTTAGAAACTCTAGCTACTAATCTAACAGTAATTCAAGAAGAAGATACCGACGAAGAAGGAAATACTGTTCCTAAACAAGTCTTCTCCTTATCCGGAGACTTAATTGTGGAAAGACTTAAAGCTCAAAAGATTGAAGCGGAGGAGATTGAGGTGGCGGGGATAAAAACTGCCGAAATGAGTGTTATTGATAAGGGTCAGGAGCAAGATGCTACCGTTGGGGTCGCAGTGATTTGTCCCAGTCAACAAATTTTTCAAGATGGGATATGTCGGGAATCAGACCAGGAAAATCAGGAAGTTAATCGGGGACAAATTAGCGATGGCCAAGTGGTAAAAGTGTCTAACAATAACATTAAGGATGGCACAATTATTTTCACCAGCTTTGAAGATAATCCCGGAACATATAATTGGATAGAAAAAACCAAAGGTGAGCAGGGAGAATTTGAAGGATTTGAAATTCATTTGGACCAACCGGTGAAAAAGCCCGTCAAAGTTAATTGGTGGTTGGTACAAAAAGAGCAATGGTAGTCTTTTCCTTTAAAATTTTAAAATTTAGAATTATAATTTTCAAAAAAGTCTTAATTACAGACAAAGCGTTTTTGGTATTTTAACACCACAATCACCACAGTTTACAATTTAAAATATTATTGTATAATTAAAATTATCATTAAAAATTATTTAATAAAATTATGACAAAAGAAAAAACTTTGGTTATTATCAAACCGGACGGTGTTCAAAGGGGGTTGGTCGGAGAAATTATAAAAAGATTTGAGAATGTCGGTTTAAAAATGGTGGCCGGTAAAATGATGGTTGCCGACCAAGATCATATTGAACAGCATTACACCTTAGATCCCGAGTGGAGAAGAGTAACCGGAGAAAAAACAATTGCCGGTTATAAAGCAAAAGGAATTGAGCCACCATCGGAAGATCCTTTGGAAATTACCGCCAGGATTTTAGAGACTCTCAAAATATATATGACTAGCGGACCAATAATGGTTATGGTTTGGGAAGGTGCGCATTCGGTGGGAATTATTCGTAAATTGGTGGGAGGAACTGAACCCTTAACAAGTGATGTGGGAACTATCAGAGGAGACTATGTTTTAGATTCTTATGAATTGTCAGACAAAGATGGTCGTTCGGTGCGAAATTTAATTCATGCTTCCGGCTCACCGGAAGAGGCGGAAATGGAGATAAAACACTGGTTTAAGGAAGAGGAAATTATTGACTATAATTTAGTTGGAGAGAGAATTATGTATGATGTTAATTTGGATGGAATAATGGAGTAAAGATAGATAAAACAACGGAAATTTCATATTTTACTCAATTTAAATGCGAAACTCAACGGTTTCGCATTTTGTAACCTAAAGACAAAAAGGGTAAATAAAGGACAAAAAAAGAAATGAGAATTATTTTGACAACAGACCTTTTTTGTAGTATAATAGATTTGAGTTGGTTTAAGTTTGACGAAAAACATTTTTGTTAAAACTTACCCTTTTGTCATTAAAATATTTTTTATTATGCCTAAAAAAAGTAAAAATAATTCAAAAAACAACCCTACAACCAAAAATTCTTCAACAACAAAAAGAGAAAATAAAAATATGGATGATGAAAGTAAGGGCTTGGGGTTTTTTGCGGAATTAATTAAGACAATTTTATTGGCATTGCTGATTGTGATGCCGATTAAAATTTTTATAATGCAACCATTTTTTGTCCAAGGGCAATCAATGGAGCCAAATTTTCACGATGGTGAATATTTGATTGTGCGAGAATTCGGTTATAAAACCACCGCTGTTGCCGCCGGAAATAAGGAGTTTTTTAAAGTTAGGCCCTTTAAAGAGGTAAAAAGAGGAGAAGTTATTGTTTTTCGTAATCCAAATAACCCCAGCCAATTTTTTATTAAGAGAGTAATAGGATTACCCGGAGAAAAAGTGGTGATTAGTGATGGGAAAGTTAGGATTTATAATAAACAGCACCCCAAAGGATTTATTTTAGATGAATCTCAATATTTACCAAAAAATTATAAAACGGGACATTCCCGCTCATTTTCTCTACAAGAAGATGAATATGTGGTTTTGGGTGATAATAGATCAAACAGTAGTGACTCCCGCTATTGGGGGGTATTAAAAAAAGATTTGATTATAGGAAAAGTATCTTTACGGGCGTGGCCTTTTACCAATTTTAAAATATTTTAAATTTTTAAATTTATGGCAAAAACAAGAAGGAAAAAGAGGGGGGTCACTAAAAAGGCGGATAGGAAAAGGAGGAAAAAAGTATTTCAAACCGTTAGGGGGATGAGAGATATTTTGCCGGCAGACCAACCTTATTGGCAAAAGTTGAGAAAAAGTGTGGAGAAAATAGCTATTGATTATAACTATCAACGAATTGACTTGCCAATTTTGGAGTTTACGGAACTTTTTGAGCGGGGTACCGGAGAGAGTACCGATATTGTGGATAAGGAAATGTTTAAGTTTAAAACCAGAGGCAAAGAAGATGTTTGTTTGCGTCC
>CAYORE010000098.1:0-9913 GCA_964406325.1 uncultured Bdellovibrionales bacterium
GACTTTAAACCATAAGCACCAAAAGAAACTTTGCTACCCTTGTAGGACAATCCTCTCGTTTTGCCACCTCTGTGCACTTTTCTATGTTTTACTTTTTTGGGCATTAACATAACTTTGTAACAATACTAAATACTTATTTAACAATATCAAAAAATCAAAAACTTATTTTTTATCTTCCTCTTTCGCCACTCCTTTATTCAACCAAACCTTCACTCCAATCGCTCCATAAGTGGTTCGAGCGGTTGACTTGGCGAAATCAATATCGGCCTTCAAGGTATGTAAAGGAATGTTTCCCTTGGAAAGCCATTCCACTCGTGACATTTCCGCTCCTCCCAATCTACCGGAAAGTTGAATTTTTATTCCTTGAATATTTCTTGATTGCATAACTTTGTCAACCATCATCTTCATAATTCTTCTAAAAGCAATTCTTTTTTCCAACTGAAAAGCCGCATCATCAGCCAATAATTGAGCATTTTCATTAATACTCTTAACTTCCTTAACATCAATAATCGCCTTCAATTTTTCATTAAACAAAAATTTTCTTTCCAAATCCCTTCTCAAGTCCTCCAGTCCCTGTCCTCCTCTACCGATAATAACCCCGGGTTTATTGGTTTTGATAATTATTCGCAATTTAGCGATACTTCTCTCAACTTTCACTTCAGCGATAGCCGCCGTTTTGTATCGTTTCTTAATATAATCAACCAATAAAACATCCTGTTGCAAAACAGTTCGGTAACCTCTTTTATTATACCAAAGGGAATTCCAAGTTTTATTGATTCCCAGTCTTAATACTCGTGGATCTACCTTTTGTCCCATATTTCTTCGTTAGTTAGTAAATTATTTCTTATTAACCTTTTCTTTCTTCTCCTTCTTATTGTCACTTTTCGTAACAGATTTACTCTTTTTGACTTCATCATCCTTTTTCTTCACCGCTTTCTTCACTTCCTTTTTTCCATCCGCCCCGTCTTTTTTCTGATTAACACTCTTCTTTTTTCCGGCCTTATTACCTTCAACCTTCTTTTTTGAACTTTTTTCAAAATCTTTCCCGGATACTTTAACATCTTTTTCCGCAACAGTCAATACGATATGACAAGTTCTTTTCAATATTTGGTTGGCTCGTCCATAAGCCCTCGCTCGCCATCGTTTCAAAGTCCGACCTTCCTGCACAATGATATTCTCCAACACCAAATCCCTTTCATTTAAACCAAAATTATTCTTAGCTGCCGCCACTCCACTTAGCAAAAGCTTCTTTAAATCCTCGGCACTTCCCTTTTCCAAAACACTCAATTGACTTTCCGCTTCTGTTACCGACAAACCCTTTACAACAGGAACTATCTCCCTAACCTTACGCGCCGATCGTCTATAATTATTTAATCTTACTTGTACTTTCATATTAGTGAATTACCTAAAAATATTTATCTATTTCTTAGCCGCCTTAGCCGCTTGAATTTCTCTTTCTTTAGCGGCTTGCTCTAACTCTTTCTGAATCTTACCTCCATGCTTATAAAATGTTCTGGTATGAGAAAACTCTCCTAACTTATGTCCAACCATATCCTCTGAAATCAAAACTTCAATAAATTTTCTTCCGTTATAAACAGCAAAAGTGAATCCTACCATCTCCGGAAAAATAGTACACGCTCTCGCCCAAGTCTTAATAACACCCGTATCGGCCGGCTTCTTTCCTTTCACTTTTTTTAAAATGGTCGGATCAATATATGGTCCTTTTTTTAAACTTCTTGACATATTATTTCTTAATGACTTATTACTGTTAATGTTAAAAGAAAATCTTAATCTTTCCGGCTAATCTCCTTCCCTCACTATCCCAATCATCTTTTACCATCCCAATCACCTTTCTTAAAAATGACCTCCTCTTAAAAACTTCCGTCTTATCTTCTTTTCTTCTTGCGTCTACTGATTATAAATTTATTGGAAGCTTTTTTCTTCTTTCTAGTCTTCACTCCCAAAGCCGGTTTGCCCCAAGGAGTTTTCGGATATTTCAAACCAATCGGTTGAGTACCTTCTCCACCACCATGAGGATGATCTACCGGATTCATCGCACTACCTCTCACTGCCGGTCTTCTGCCCATATGTCTTTTTCTTCCGGCTTTACCTATTCTGTAAATATTATGTTCAAAATTACTGACTTGTCCGATAGTGGCATAACAATCTTCCCTAACCAACCTAATTTCCGTAGAAGGCAATTTAAGTTGAGCCATTCCATTGTCAATAGCTTGCAACAAAGCGGAAGAACCGGCACTACGAACAATTTGCGCTCCCTTGCCCGGTACCATCTCAATATTACAAACGGTTGTACCCACCGGGATATTCTTCAGCATCATTCTATTCCCTTCGGAAATTTCTCCCTTTTCTGCTACCGTAATTTTATCACCCACTTTCATTCCCTGAGTAGCTAAAATATACCTTTTCTCTCCGTCATTATCAACAACCAAAGCTATCAAAGCACTCCTATTGGGATCCTTTTCAATGGCCTCTACCCGACTTTCCGTCGGCACTTTCCTCATCCTAAAATCAATAACCCGATACTTTCGTTTAGCTCCACCTCCTCTATGTCTAACGGAAATTTTTCCTTGAGAACGCCCGGCTTTCTTTTTTAATGGTTTTAACAAAGACTTTTCCGGCTTTTTGTCCGTCAAATTTTCCGGCTTCACAATAGACATCTTACGCCGACCGGCATTATTCTTTTTATAAACTTTAACTGCCATATTTTTTAACTAAACAATTTAATCTTATCACCCTTCTTTAAGGTTACAATCGCTTTTTTATATCCTTTTCTAAGCCCTTTTCGACCCCTAAACAATTTTGTTTGCGCTTTGTAATTAACTATATTCACCTTTTCCACGGAAACTTTGTACAAAGCCTCAACCGCCAAAGCAATTTCTTTCTTGGTTGATTTTTTCGTTACCCGAAAAGTGTACTTACCCAATTCCTGCGCTATCATTACCGCTTCGGAAATCATCGGCTTTACCAAAACCTTCTCAATTAACAAGGCTTTTTCCTCGGGTATCACCAAAGTATTTTTATCCTTGCCCTTTTTTTCTTTTTTAACTTTCTTTAATCCCTTTTTTCCTTCAGTTCTTTCCGTTTTGGAAACAGTTTTTTCTTTTGAATCATTCTTAACACCCTCGGAACCATCCTGCACCGATTCTTTCTTTTTCTCTTTATCTTTTTTCCAAAATGCTGACATAACCGTTAAAAACTACTTATTATATTTTTGCTCTAAAAATTTCACTCCTTCTTTACTAAGCACCAATTGCTTAGCGTTTAAAATATCAAAAACATTCAATAATTCAATATCAATATTTCTACTTTCCGCCAGATTTCCGGTAGCCCGAGCATATTTGCGAGCTCCTTCTTCAAAGGCAAAAAGGATATTATTTTTTAACCCCAATTTTTCAACCGCCTTAGCCATCAAGGCCGTCTTAATATCTTTTAACTCATAACTATCAACCACCACCAAATCTCCCGATTGCACTTTAGCGGAAAGAGCCATTTTAACAGCCAAACGAGCCACCTTTTTATTGATTTTCTGTGAATAGTTCCTATCTTTTCTCGGACCAAATACCGTACCTCCCTTTCTCCAAATCGGATTTTTCACATCACCGGTTCTTGCTCGCCCGGTCCCCTTTTGCTTCCAAGGTTTTTTGGTGGAACCTTTAATCTCTCCTCTGGTTTTAGTGTGAGCCGTTACTCGTCTTTTGTTGGCATATTGCCCAACATAAACCTGATGCAATAGCTCTTCATTTATTTCAACGGCAAAAACACTGGGATTCAAATCCAACTCTTCTACAACCTTTCCTTCTAAATTTTTTACTTCAACTTTCATCACAATTAATCTTGACTAATTATTTTTACCACTCCCCCGTTATTTCCGGGAACCGCTCCTTTAATGGCTAACAATTCCTTATCCTTATCAATATAAACGATTTCCAAATTCTTCACTGTTACACTTTGAGTTCCCATTCTACCGGCCATCCTCTTTCCCTTCATAACTCTCTCCGGAAAAGCACTTCCGATTGAACCGGGAGCTCTTAAGTCGTGACGATGTCCATGGGAAGCCGGAGAACCGGCAAAACCATGTCGCTTAACAACACCTTGAAAACCTTTTCCTTTGGACACCCCGCTAACAACTACTTTATCTCCAGCCTCAAACTGCTCTACAGTTATCTTATCACCACTTTTAAAATCCTTAACCTCCTCAATTCTAAACTCTTTAATTACATCTTTCTTGGTGCCAGTTTTTAAACCAACTTGCACTCCGTTGTAACCATCTTTCTCTTCCTCTCTCACACCAAAAACATAATTACCCACGCCACTCACCAAAGTAACCGGCTGAGCTTCTTTGTCCGTATAGATGGTAGTCATCCCTATTTTTTTACCTAAAATAAATTTCATATATTTTATTAATTCCTATCTTTAATGAGACTGTTTTCAAAATCCGCTTTGTCTTTTCTTCAAATTTAATCTGAAAACTATCTTTAATAATAAAATCCAGATACATACATATCTGGCCTAATCAATTCAAAACAAATATTTTGTTCAGATTGATTAATCCAGTATCCTTCGGGACTTTGATTAATCTTTAAAAAATCAAAAACTTCTATAATCAATTTTCTTAATAGCTTGTCCAAAAATTTGCTTGAAAACAAATTTAATCCGGACGACAATTTTACATTTTTATCTCCACTCCAACTCCCGCCGGCAAATCCATATTGGTTAAATTACTAATCGTATTTTCAGACGGTTCTATAATGTCAATCAACCTTTTGTGAGTCCTAATCTCATATTGATCCCTGGCCTTTTTACTCTTGAAAGTTGAACGATTAACGGTCATTTTCTTTATCTCGGTTGGCAAAGGGATTGGTCCTACCACCGTCGCCCCACTTCTCTCCGCTGTTTCCAAAATCTGCTTTACCGATTGATCAATCACCTTATGATCAAAGGCCTTAATCTTAATTCTCAACTTTGACTTCTCCGCTGTCGTGTCAATAACTTTATCTATCTTTTTATTGTCATCTTTCATAACAAACTAATGAACTAAACTATTATTTTAAACAGTTAAAAACTGCAACTCTGTTTATTATAATTTATAAAATGAAAAAAGTCAAGCCCCTACGGACATAACTTACTTCTTTATCTTAATAATTTCAATTTCAGTCAAATCTTGTCTGTGACCAAATTTTTTCAACTGCCGTTTTTTTGGTTTGTGCTTCACTCCCACAACCTTTTTTCCTCTCGTTTGTTTCACCACCTTTCCTTCCACCAAAGCCCCTTCAATTTCCGGCTTCCCAATCACAACTTCCTTTTCATCGCCAATAAAAAGCACGGGAAATTTAATCTTGTCTCCTTCTTTTCGGTTAATTTTTTCAACCTTAACAACAGTTCCTTCTAAAACCTTATACTGCTTTCCACCGGTTTTTATAATTGCAATACTTGTCATAATAATCTTCTAAGTTAATTAGATAATTCGGGACTCATTTTAAAAGTTAATTTAAATCCAATCAAATACCTCCTCAATCAAGTGCCTCAATAAATCACCGGTCAATCAAACTCTTTCGCCTTACTTCTCGAAAATACTAAAACGCCCTAATACTTTCGATTATAAAATACTTGTAAAATACTTGATTAAGTATAGCAAAGAAAAAAAACTTGTCAAGCCCATATATCAAATCCAAATGAAACCACCCTCAATTTTATTTTTTACACCATATCCTTGTCAATCCACCTGTTCACCCGGCAATCCACCATCGGCAAAAATTTTAAATAACAATTCCGCACTCGCTTATTTTATCAATTCGGCTTTCTGAAAATCAATAACATATTGTCGAGGCATTTCAGTTAACACCGGATTGCCTGATAAATCTTTTTTAAAATAAACACCATACCCTCCACCAAAAGTTTCATCCATATATTTAATACCGAGATCTTCCAAAACACTCGCTATTCTATTGTCCGGTCTAAGCCCCAAGCCACCGACATTGTCATCTAAAATAATTGTGTAAACTCTTACCGTTAAATCTCTCCGTAATTCAAAGTGCAAAATCGGTTCAACCGGAATATAGTCAAAACCGACTTCTGACCAATTTTGATAGCTCTCAAACGCTCTTTTCCAAGCTAAAAAATTTTCCAAACTAACAATTCTTGTTACCACTCTTTCTCCAGAAAATTCTTCTTCAACCAATGCGACAAAATGTTTGTCACCCACTTCCGAACTACCAAAATATTTTTTATTTGAAGTTTTACTCCCGTTTACATTTGACTGTATAAAATGTTTTTTAAGAACATCAGTTATTGTTCTTTGAATAGAAGTTTTACTCCCGTTTACATTTGACTGTATAAAATGTTTTTTAAGAACATCAGCTATTGTTCTTTGAATATTTGCGTCATCAACTCCTTGACTCAATTCAATGGCAACCCTTTGCACCAACCAACTTTCCATATTTAACCCTTTTTTTATCACCGTCTTTTTAAACTCTTTATCCCCAATCGTTTTAGCCAACTCAACAACCCACCTGATCTTACCAACCTCCAATTTCAACCCCTCCTTAACCACTCTTTTTCTTAATTCCATATCATCAATCTCCGCCACCAATTCAACAACTCTCTCTGCAATCATTACATTATCACTTTTTAACAACTCTAATATTGTTGTTCTGATTTTATTTCCAATATTCGATTCTTTCTCGTTTTTTATTAACCCGACAGCATCCAACTTCACACTAAAATCATCTTTTTCCATTCCCAATGACGCTATTCGCTTTCTAAAAGCATTATCTCCAATCTTAGCAGTCAATCTAAGAGCGTTTTTTTCAGCCCAAAACATTCCGCTCCCCAACGCCGCCATAACAACCATTTTTTTAAAATTTTTATCTTTAACTGTTTCAGCCAATTCAATGACCAGACCCACTACCTCATCACTTTCACTCACCAATCCTTCTGCTACCACCATCTTTATCTCTTCTTCCGTGATAATTGCCTCTTCAAAAGTACTCCTATCCAATTCAACGGCTAATTTTTTAATTCGCAAATCACCTTTTTCCCACCCTTCCAATATTATTTCTTTTTTGAATTCCTTATCATCAGCATCCTCACTCTCAATCTTACCGGCCAGTTCAATGGCTTTTATCTTAATTGACGAGCGTTTACTAATCAAACCCTCACGCACCACTCTTTCTTTAAATTTCTTATCTTTAACCTTTGCGGACAATTCAATAGCCATCTCTCGAATTAAAGACACTTCTTCTTCCATACCCGTTAACACTACCCTCTTTCTAAAATCTTCATCTTCAACTTCCATCGCCAACCCAATGGCTTGCCACACGGTCTGCACATTATCAACCCTCAGCCATTGCCATATCACTTTTTTGATTTTATTTTGAATTTTTTGACTGTTGAGACCTAAGGCCAACTTTATAATCGGCCTAACACTTTTCCAATCACTTCCATCTAAATTCTCTAACAACAACCTTTCAAATTCTTGAGAGTCATCTAAAATCTCTCGAAATTTTTTTTCGGCTATTTGGTATGTATTGGCCCAATTGCGACTTTCAAAAATTGGATGCACAGTTAAAGGGCGGGCACTTTTTTCCAAGTTGTTCCCTGCCACTTGTTCTGTTAACACTTCTGTCATACGATTTTACCTAATACTTATACCCTCCACAAACATTGATAAATAAATTCTCAACACCTCACTCATAAATTACTTAACAAGCGGATTATATCTCACTTTTCAAAAAAACACAAGTATCAATCAATCTTATGTCTTCTCAATCAATAAATATTAGGGGCTACCAACCACCAACCGCCACAAAGCAAAAATAACCATTCCCGTCACAACCAAGTAAATTAAAATAAGAATTAAAGGAACTTTGTGCAAAACAATTACCATCACCAATGAAGTTACCAATAGCAACAAAAAGAAGCCCCAGCTCCACTGCCCCTCAAAACCGCTCTTGATTTCACCATCTGTTTTCCAAATAGATAAACAATCCTTTCTTTTGATCAACATTAAAAGAATACCAACCACAACCAGTCCCAATAATATATTCAGATTAAAAACACCTACTATCAATCCCGGTACTACCGCCTCTATAAAAAAGAACAATAAATATTGTATTGCCAAGACCACAATTAATCTGTACAATAAATCACAATTTTTTGCTTTCATTACAACAATTGTTACAATTTAAATTTCGCCAATTCTTCTCCATAATTAAATTTAATTCTATCTTTAATCTTTCTAATGGTAACTTGCGGTATGATACTTCCCTTAAATTTATCGAAAGTATCAACCTTAATTAATCCCGATACAATATCCGCTCCTTCTTTTTTTTCTATAACAATTTCCGACTCGGGAAAAATTTTCCGACCGTTCGCCTTAAAAACACATTTTATCCCTTGCCCGAATATCCTTCTTTGACATTGTACTTCCCCTACCGACAATAATTTATCCGGATCAATTTTTACCACACTAAATTTTTTTCGCACCATCTCCCGACTGACTTGATCTTCAATTTTAAATAAAGTGTTATTTTTGCCAACCAAATACAAACTTTTATCAATTTGTAAAAACGAACCCGGTAAATAATTTTCCCCTTTATCAATATTCAGACCTTTGGTTAAACTTTTAAACTCCCCACCATTACTTTTCTTAACCTTATCCCAATCAAACCCCAACCTGTTAAATATATCGGCACTTAAAACAACTCTATACTGTCCGTCGCTGATAAAATACACCGCCTGCCCTTTGGAAATTAATTCCCCATTCCAAACCTTATCATTTCCGGGAATAGTCAAATATGTCATTAATTCTTTTTTATCGGTTATGGTCCGAACTACCGGATAAAGACCTGCTTCGTCTTGATATACTTGTCCAAATAATTCTTCTTTTTCCCCGTTAACTTTAAGTTTCATAGAAAACTTGCTAAAAGGATAATTATCCGGCATTCTAATTTTTAAATATTCTTTATCGACAATGATTAAATTACTAAAAAAACCTCCCATCTCTTGTTGATAATCAAAATGAAAAACCGGAAAAACGACCCGAAACAATACCCACCCGGAGAAAAAAAATGCTCCGAGAACAACTACCCAAGTATTTTTAATTTTATCCTTTCTGATCACTTTTTTCATAATAAATTTATTTTAATAAAACCCAAAACGCCTTATAAAACAATATCACCAATCCCACAATCAGCAAGGGTATGGAAAGTACTCCCAAGCCATCAGTGGTCACCAAAATATCAAAAGTCATATGAATAATAATCGGAATAAATAATCCCAAGAAAGATAACGCCTTTCGCCGAAGACTTTTAGCCACGATATAGTCAACCAAGAACACTCCCAATAATCCGGAATAAATCATATGAGCGGAAGTTGATAATATAAATCGCATAATAATTATAGATGCCAAGGTCCCACCGGATGATTGGCTAACGAAATTATTGGCAAAATAAACACCGTTTTCCGTTACTCCGAAAGCCAACCCGACGATTACACCCACTATCAGACCGGGATTGATTTTTAATTCACTGGCCCGACGAGAACGAGAAAAAGATCGCAATGACAATATTATTCCCACCCCCTTGGAAAATTCTTCCACCACTGCCACAAACAAAAAAGGAATCACGGAATGAGTAATAAAATAACTGTTAAAAACAGATGCCCATTGTTGCAACCTGGCAACCACCAAACCACCATTAACACTCTCGGCATTTATAATCTGTAAAATACTGGCGGGAATTGCCGTTAAAACTCCCCAAAAGAAAACTTTCAACAATAAATTAATACTAATTTTTTGACGCCCTTGACCAAAAAACCACCAGCTACCGAAAATTGCCGGCACCACTCCGACTAAAACCGCTATAAATATAGTTTTGTATTCAATCATTTTTTT
>CAYORE010000099.1:0-2524 GCA_964406325.1 uncultured Bdellovibrionales bacterium
TCCAACAACAACTCCGTACTTCCCTTTTCCGGCCATCGCACCCTCTCCTTATTCAATTCAATATTTATCACTACATTCTTAAACTTATTCGGCTTTTCTCTAATCCATTTGGATGGATTTACCACCACCGTTTGAAAATAATTCTCTCCGTCAAACCAATTATCCACTTTTTCAATTTCTCCCTTATTGCCGGTCAAGTTATTACTCAAAGTTACACTGTCAATTTTTTCCTTACCTCTTACCAAAAGATATAACCCTCCATCATCAGAATGAGCACACAATAAAGACAAATCTTTTTCTCCAACCTCAACCCAATTATTTCCTTCCGGCAAGGGAATTGGAGCACTTTTAATCAATCTTTCCCATTCCGCTCGCACCATCCTACTTTTTACAACATCAACTTTTTGACACTTAACCGTTTCTCGCAATCTTTTGATTATTTTAAATTTAGCCGGCACCACCTTTCCCAAAATATTATACCCCTTACCATCTTTCTGTTTTGTTTTTAAAACCAATGATTCTTTCTGCATCAAAACAACTCCCGTTTTATCTGCATTTTTCAAGGCCCTAAAATAAACCTTTCCAATTACACCCTTATTAAAACTCTCTCCTTCTTTTGGCTTTTTCACTATAAAAATAATCTCTCCTTTTTGTTGATCAATTTTATTCTGCTCCAATCGATCAAATTTATCTTTACTGATTTCTATTTTTTCAAATTTTAAAACCTCCGGATCATACCGCAACGCAATTTTGAAATAATTAACCTTTTCTTGATTGGTGGCCAATTTAATTTGCACCTCCACCTCATCATCAACTTCCCAAACCGATTGTGCGGATGAAGCGGACAAAACAGCTATATGTGGTTCACCGGGCAAAACAGACAAAACGGCTTTACCCAAACCAAAAGGATAATTAAAAACCATTGAAGTAAAAAACACCGCCATCGCCACCCCCCAACCACCAATAGTGGCGTAACGCAAAAACTGTTGCGATTGAGTTTGGAACTGTTGTTGCGCTTGCATCTGCTGTTGTTGCTGCTGCTCTTGCACTTCTTGATTAATCACATCTTGTGCCTCACTTTCGGCAATATCTGCTACCTGCTGAATTTCCGGACTTAATTCCTCCTTTGTTTCCTTACGAATATTTTGCGTCCGACGAGGTATGCTTTTTGCTTTCTGTTTCCCCCAACCGGTACCGAAATTTAAAAAACTCAAGCCCAATAAAAGTCCCGCTCCCATCCTTTTCAAAATTTTTCTGGTTTTTTCTCGCATTATTTATTCATTAACAATTTATTTATTGTTCTAAAAAATGTCATTGTAATTATTCTCGGTATTGATAATAACATCTGTTGGTAAGCTTTGGACAATCTCATTTCATACTCTTCAAAAAACCCTCCTTGACTGATAGATAAAACCAAAGAGGCCTCTTGAATTTGCGTCACTTCCTCCAAATGTTTTACCCACAACAAATCCAAAACTTTTAAAGTAACGGTTTTTTCCGTTATTCTCACCTTTTCTTTTCCCAAAACGCTTTCCATATACAAATAATATTCTTCCACCGCTTCGTAAATAACATCCTTAATCCCTCCCGCACTTGTTCCGGCCTCCCGAAAGAAAACATCCATTTTCTCCTTCAAGATAAAATTAAATTTTTCATTAACAACTAAAGCCTCAATTTCTCCCACAATATCTCTCGCTTGATTTTCAGCAAAAGTTTTACTGCCCAATTTATACTTCGTCAACATTAAACGATAAATTTCCTTTTTAATCAAACCCAAAGTTTCTTCTTTCAAATCTTCATCCACCAAAACCCTTTCTCTTTGTCTATAAAAAGACTTTCGTTGCTTATCTAACACTTTATCAAATTCATAACTCAAAACTCTCTGATCAAACAAAACATCTTCCATTCTTTTTTGCGCCCGATCACTTATTTTCTGAATTTTTTTGTCCTCCACTCCCCGACTTACATCATCAAATCTTTTTAAAGCGGTCAAATATTCTTTGCGAAAATATGTTTTAATCAAAACATCGTCCGCTGAAATCAAAAACTGACTGACTCCGGGATCACCCTGTCGTCCCCCTCTTCCTATCAACTGATTGTCAATTCTCCGCGCATTATGTCGTTCCGTTCCAAAAATTGAGAGCCCCAACTGTGCTTTAACACTATCGGCCAATTTAATATCCGTTCCCCTTCCCGCCATATTGGTTGCCACGGTAATCGTCTGTGGCTGTCCGGCCTGAGCGATAATTTCCGCTTCTCTCTTGGTGTGCTGAGCATTCAAAACCTGTGCCGGCATATTGGCCTCCAAAAAATGCTTGGCTACATCTTCCGATTTTTTTACCGATCGTGTCCCCACCAAGGTCGCTCCTTTTTTGAAATAATACTCCTCCGTCGCCCAAGTTAAATATTTCATCTTATCTTCCCAGCTCACAAAAAACCTATCGGGCTTATCAACACGACGAATGGGCTTATTGGTTGGAATTTGCACCACCTCTTTCCCAAAAAACAAACGAAATTCCTTACG
>CAYORE010000100.1:0-17345 GCA_964406325.1 uncultured Bdellovibrionales bacterium
AATACCGGCAAGGTCTTTGCTCGTTATCACCACGCTTTCACCAAAAAGGAATTGATGGGATTGTTTAGAGAGGAAGGGTTTAATATTATTGAAATTAAAACGGTGGGAGGGAATATTGTTTTAGTGGGGCAGAAGCCGAAATTGTAGGTTTTGTGAAATTGAAAATTTTTGATAAAATGGCGAATATTTTATAAAAGGATAATTTTATTGTTATAATAACACGTTACTTTCGGAGTGGTATATTTTCTGATGGTTGCATAATACAATCATTTAGTTAAATGATTAAGTGAGTTTATAATTTAATTTAAAAAATACGGAAATGATTGGCGATAAAAAGAATAAAATCAAAAAAGCAAATCAATTAGAGTATATTGTTAAAGGATTTGCCAACAAAAGACGCATAAATATTTTATTTTTATTGGAACAAAATCCAGAATTATCCGTTTCTGAAATAGCGGAAAATTTTAATATAGGTTTCGTTTCAGTTTCAAATCATTTATCAAAAATGATGAGCAGAGGATTGGTGATGAAGAGAAATGATAAGAAAGAGGTTCGACATGCTTTAACAAAAAAGGGGAGAAAGGTTGCAGATTTTTTGAAAATATTATAGGTGAAAATATTGTAGGATAAGTGAGATGAAAGTGTGGCGAGATAGATAATTTAAGGTTTAATTAAACAAAGCAGTTTTAGTATTTGGTTTTAAAAAAAGAAAAGTTCGTTGCCGTGGACTCACCTGAAAGTATATTTTTAAATATTTATACTTTTACACTTCATACAATCATTTAGCTAAATGATTGTATGAAGGAGGGTTGTTTATTTGTTCATTCATTTGTTTATTTATTCATTCATTCATTCATTCATTTATTTATTTATTTATTTATGTTTTATGATAGAGGTGTATTTTGTGGGGAAGGGGATTTTGGTTTTTAGTGTCGGTGTTTGACTTTAGAAAGGTTTATTGGTAGTATAAATAAGTAGTTAAGAAAAATGAGGGGCTGGTCCGATGGCCGAGTGGTTAGGCAAGGGTCTGCAAAACCCTGTACGGCGGTTCAATTCCGCCTCGGACCTCAAGACGGTTTTCGTGTTAAAAGGTGATGTTAGATAGATAACAGTATTGTTGGATTAAAGAGTGGTTGGGGAATAGTTTTTTCTAAATTAGACATTAGGGAGTGTTTCAGTTGAGAGGGATGGTTTTAAAAACGGTTTCCGGAGGATTATTTGATGAAGTTTGGTGAGCTTATCAGGCGATTGAGAAATTTAGCAAAATGGAGAGATGGCAGAGTGGTCGAATGCGACGGTCTTGAAAACCGTTGTGGCGCAAGTCACCCTGGGTTCGAATCCCAGTCTCTCCGCAAATTAAGCTGACTTGATTTTATTATCAAGGAGAGTTAAAATTTAAAATAAAAGCCGCGGTGATGGAATTGGTAGACATGAGAGACTTAAAATCTCTTGGACGCAAGTCCGTGCGGGTTCAAGTCCCGCCCGTGGCACAAGAATAACGCCTTGAGTAATCGGGGTGTTTTTGATTTTTGGGGTGCGTAAGGACTGTTTTTAAATCATTGTTTTTCAATAGGGGATTTTTTGGAAAAACTTATCAATTAATTGGAATTTAAACCGGCATTCGTCGATCAGGAATTTTAAATTTTAAATTTTCAATTTAAAATCAATTTTAAATGATTTAATTTGAAATGTTAAAAGTTTGGTTTATGAGGGTGATGTCAAGCATGCGCCGATCAAGACCAGTATACGCCGGTTAAAATCAGCATTCGCCGGTCAAGAATTAGAAAAATTCATCAAAAACGGAGTTTGGAAGCAGTTCCATATCTGAATTACGGTGTCATATCAAATGATTTATTAAGGGGCTTTCGGTGTCATTTTAGATGATTTGATGCGTAAATTTGATAGACCGGTATTCTTGTGGTAGTATGAAATAAAGAAATTAAATAACTGTGAATTAAGAAATAAATAAAAATAAATGAAAAATACAAAAACAAAAAGTAAGAAAATAATGAAAGGGCCCGTTAGAAAAGGAGTTGTTGAGATTAAGACCGTAAAAAAGAAGAGTGTGAAAAGTATTAGAGGGGGTTCTGTTGGAAAGAGGAGTGTGCGAAAAGGTCAATCGCCCGTAAAACGAAAAAGTAAAAAAAGCGGGAAGGTTACTCAAAGACAGGTTAAAGGATTAACCGTAAAAGCAAAAAAGTTAAAGAAAAAAGTGAGTGCTGGTGAAGTTATTAAAAAAAGTGAAAATATTCGCATTAAAGATGATAGAATGAGCACAATGTCTTTAGCTTATTTGTTGTCCGGTATTTATGAGGCGGTGTTGGCATTACCTATTTTGGGATGGTTGATGGGCGTGCATAGTTTTGGGTTTTTTTGGGTTGTCGGAATTGTTGCGAATACTACCGTTTTAGTTTTAGCGATTAAAAATAAAAAACCGATTTATGGGAATGTTACGGGATTGATAGCGAATATTTTTGGGATAGTTCCGATTTTAGGTTGGTTTTTGCACTTATTGGCAACAACTTTGATTTTTATTTTATTCTTTAAGGAGGAGCGGTAGATTTAATGAGGTTATGCGGTTTGAAGATAAGGTCCGGCGGTTGTGTCGCCGGACATTTTGTTTTTAGAGGCAATTTTACCAGGGGTTGCGAAAGACAGTTTCTTTATAGTTTTGTACAAATTTAGGTAGTGGATTTTTTTAAATTATTTTTTTGGTTGTTATTAAAAATATCTTTATAAACAAATGATACCAAGGTAAAGCTGATAATAATCAGCAAAAACCAAGAGCCAAATTTACCGAAGCGAACCAAGTGCCAACTTCCGGTTTGATTTGGATATAACCAAACTTTCATTATAGTGCCGATATTTTCCGCCAGATAAAGAAAGCTTGTTATTAGCAATAATCCCAATAATAGAGGCATGGTGCGAGGTGTTTTAATCATAGTGAAGTGCACTTTGGTTTGATGAAGCATAAAAAAGGCGATTATAAATAATAGCCAGCGAATATCAATAAAATAATGGTGAGTAAAAAAATTTAGATAAGCCAAAAAAGAAAAAATTGCCAGATGTTTAAGTGGGGGAAAGTTGGTAAAATGTAATTTGAATATTTTCCAAGCTCGAGCAATATAACTACCGACGGAGGAATAAAGAAAACCGGTAAAAAGAGGAACTGTTGATAACATAAAAATTCCCGGCTTGTCGGGGTATTGCCAGGAGGCAATTGATGGATTGGTTTTAAATAATTCCATAACTACTGCCAAAAAATGAAAAATAAAAATCACTTTTACTTCTTGCCAAGTTTCCATTCCGGTTGTTATCAAAATAAATTGAATTAAAATGGCGATTAAAAATATAACATCATATCTGGTTAAAAATAAGTGATCAAAATTTATCCACTTGGTAATGATAATTACAAAAAGCAGAAGAGCACCAAAAATACTGGCCAGTGCTTGTTTTTTGATAAAAATATATAGTTCTTTGGCAAATTGTTTGTGAGAGTTTTGCATTAAAGTTGAAAATAATTTTAATTGGCCTACGCCGATTTTAAGTTAACAAGCCGGACTGGTAGCTCCGCTTCGTCACAAGTCCGGCTTGCGGAGGGTTTAAACCAACGCCGGTCTTGATTTCATAAAACCTATATTGTTGATTCCGTGGGCGTGAAAATTTTTATTCCACAATCCAACCATCTTTGGTTTGTTTTAATTTTCCTTCAATTTCAAATCCGCTGGCTAATTTATGTCCACCACCTTTAAAAAGGCGAGCTATTTTAGAAACATCAATTTTTTTGTATTCTTCCGAGCGCAGGGATGCTTTGACTTTATTTTCTTCGCGTTCGGTTAGCATTAAGGAAAATTTGGCTTCGGAAATAGTATTTAGAATTTCCGACAAGCCATCCAAGTCTTTAATGGAAGCATTGCATTTTTCCAAATCTTTTTTTGTGATAAAGGAAACCGCCATACCGGTTTTTTTGTTTATTTGCACTCGGTCCAGGGCAATTCCCCACAGTTTTAAGGCGGAAATTGTTTTGTTGGCAAAGAGGGCGCGGTTAATTTTAGTGATTGATGCTCCGTGACGCATTAGCTCGCCGGCTATTTCCAAAACTTCCGGAGAGGTGTTGTTGTGTTTGAAACCGCCGGTGTCTGCATAAATGCCATTTAATAAATATTGAGCGACTTTTTGGTCAAAAGAGAAGTTAATTTGTTTAAAGAAAGCGTAAATTATTTCCGAAGTGGCGGCGGCTTCGGTACTGCGGATATTTAGAGCGATGTCAATTTCAGTGCGAGGATGGTGATCAATGTTAATTATTTTTTTAGGAGGATTGGGGAGGTGAGAAATTTTTTCAGCAAAGTTGAATTTATAATAAACATCTCCTCGATCTAAAAATATAATGATTTCTTTGTTTAGCAAATCCAAATCGGTAGTAATGTGTTTGAAAGGAAAGAGTGGCTTTAAATCTTCGCTGGGCATATCAACACTGTAAATAGTAACTTGTTTTTTTTGGTTTAATAAGTATTCTTGTAGACTAAAAGATGATCCCAGAGCGTCGGCGTCCGGAGAGGGATGTACTACCAATAAAAAATCATTGTGAGTGGCAATGATTTTTTCCAGTTCTTTGAAGTGAGTTGTCAGTTTATTCGCTTGCATAGAAAAAATTATTTTTCATTTTTAATTTGCTCAAAAATTTCATCCAGCTCGCTTATTTTTTTGCCCGTATTATCCAGAATGAATTTTATTCGAGGAAAGATTTTAACGGACAATTTACCATTAAGTAATTTTTGGATATGAAATAATTCTTTTTGTAAAGTCGCCAGAGTATAATCAATTTCTTTTTCCGGGAAAATACTGACGAATACCTTAGTGTAGCGTAAATCTTTGGAGGTGTCAACCTTAGTAATGGAAACAAAAACACCTTTTTTTAAAGAAAGGTCTTTTTTTATTATTAGAGATAGATTGTCCCTGATTAAATCATTGACTTTTTCCAGACGAGTTGACATATTTTTTAAAATTTTAAAAAAAATAAAGGAGCAAAAAGATGAAAAATAAAAAAAGAAAAGTTCCCACTTATATTTTTCGTGCCACCTCTTCTTCTTTGTAGCACAAAAGGGTATCACCAACTTCTATTTTGGCACTACCTTCAAAGGTTAATCCGCATTCAAAATTTTCTTTTACTTCAGCAACATCTTCTTTGTTGTGTTGCAATTGGACCAGTTTGCCGGAACCAACCACTTCCTTATCTCTTAAAATTTCCAAAAATTCTCCTTTGACTATTTTTCCGTTCATAACTTTTCCACCGACAATCATACTTTTTTTCATATTTTTAAATATAGCCAAAACTTTCAAGCGACCGAGATCGGTTCTTTTTATTTCCGGTTCCAAGCGATTGGACATTTCCGTTTTTACATCTTCAATCAGTTCGTAAATAATATTGAAAGTTTTAATGGGAGTACCGACTTTTTCCGCCAGACTACTTGCTGATTGGGTGGGGAAAACATTAAAACCATAGAGTACGGCCTCGCCACTTTGAGCGGTTTGAATATCTTTCTCGGTGATAGGTCCGACTCCTTTCTGGATTATTTTTAGGATAATTTCATCTGATTGAATTGTTTGTAAAACTTGTTCAATAGCTTCCAGACTGCCTTGGGTATCCGCTTTAAGGATGATAGAATATTTATTAAGAAGAGAGGCATTTATATTGCTGATAATACTGGTGGCGTCCAGATTTTTATTCGTCGTTTCGGTGTTGTAGGCGTGTTGTCGTTTCTTTTGTTTGCCATCCAAAACTTGCATAATTTCGTTGCTACGGGGAACTTCCGGTAGTCCATAGATAGTAACGGGCATTGATGGAGGAGCTTTGGAGATAGGGTTGCCGGCATAATCTTCAATTTTTCTGATACGACCGGAAATACTTCCAATGGAAATATCTTGTCCCACTTTTAGAGTTCCGGTTTTGATAATGACATTTGCCAACGCACCTCGTTGGGGATCTTTTTTGGCTTCCAAAACCACGCCTAACGCTTTTCGGTCATAGTCAGCGGTTAATTCATTGATATCCGCCAATAAAAGAATTGTTTCCAGTAATTTGTCCAGCCCAATATTATTTTTGGCAGATATTTCATTGAAAGGAACATCACCACCATAACCTTCCAGTAACAAACTGTTTTCCGCCAACTCTTGTTTTACCTTGTTAACATTGGCGGTGGGTTTGTCTATTTTATTAATGGCTACAACGGTCGGTATTTTTTTCTCCAATAAAAATTTGATTACTTCTTTGGTTTGAGGTTTAACTCCATCATCAGCGGCAACAACTAAGACGGCAATATCCGCTACGCTAGCACCTCTTTCTCTCATGGCTTGAAAGGCCTCATGTCCCGGAGTATCAATAAAGGTGATTAATTTATCGTTTTCTTTGACTTGGTAAGAACTGATATGTTGAGTAATTCCCCCGGCTTCTTTTTCCGCCAATTTGGTTTTTTTAAGAGTGTCTAAAAGGGTTGTTTTACCGTGGTCAACATGGCCGAGAACGGTAACAATCGGTGGACGAGGTTTTAAGTTTTTACTATTTTCTTTTTCCGCTTGTAACAGTTCGCTCAGTTGATCAATAGCCAACTCTTCTTGATCGTCAACCAATTGATGGTCAAGTTCGGTTTGAATTTCAAATTCTTCGGCAATAATGGCGGCGATGTCATAATCAATCAATTCATTGACATTGGCGACAATGCCGTTGGACATCATAACTTTAATCAGGTCCGGCACGGCTACATTTAGAGCGGAGGCCAAATCACCCACTCTTATTTTTAAAGGAAGTTTAATTGTATTCTGAGATGAATTGTTATTCTTGTTTTCGGTCATAAAATTATTGGCAAATTGATTATTGTTTGGAAACAACCCTTTTGAAGTCAGGGTTGAAAAGTCTATTTTTAATTGTGGTTAAATAAAAAATAATCGGTAAGTCTTAATTGTTTAATGATAGTATATTTTGGTAAAAAAGTCAACCAATTGGTTGTTTTTGCGGTTTTAGTGTTTTGTTGATTTACCGAGAGCGATATTGATAGCTTCTTGTTCTTCCTCCGTGAGGGGGTATTGGGGCAGAGATTTCCCTTGGAGAATTGTTTTGGCATAAAAGCGTGAACCTTCTTCCGAATAAATGGAGGAGATAACCAAACCGTTGGCTTGGTTATTTAAAAAAGCTACAGCGAAACTTTGGTTGCCACCAAGATTTTTAAAAGGATTGAAGCGAACCATGCCGACTTTGCTGAGATTTATTTCGGAGGCGGTGGTTAAGGCATCGGTTATTTCAAAAAGTCGTTTAGATTGTTTGTTAAGAGAGAGTAGCCCTTGTTGTTGCTCTAAAATAATTTTTTCCAAATCTTTAGCTTTTTTCCCTTGAAAAAGAACGGTTTGCTTTTTCCTGAGTTTGTGTAGAGAGATTTGTTGCCAAACAGTCCAAAGAAAGAGAATTAAAACACTGCCGGTTAAAGTGATGAATAAAATTTGATTATTAAGCATAGTTTTGAAAATAAAAAAGCGTTGTTGACAGTCCCATTATAGCATTGAATGGCTTTGTTTTCAATTGTTTGAGTTTGTTTGCCGGTGAGAAGGGTTGGGGGCAATTTTAACTGAGCATTCACCAGTCAAGACCGATATGCGCCGGCTGAAAATTTAAAAACTTAGTTTATAAATTTTATGGGATTTGGAGGTGTCTCATACTGTCGGATTTTGAAAAAATGATTTTGTTATTGTTGTTTGGAGTTTGTTTTTTTGCCGTGAAATTGATGATGAATTTTTTTAAGATTGGCATCGGTGACATGAGTGTAAATTTGGGTGGTATTGATACTGGCGTGGCCGAGTAGGGCTTGTACGCTACGGATATCTGCTCCGTTTTCCAGGAGGTTGGTGGCAAAGCTATGGCGAAGGACATGGGGTGTAACTTTTTTGACTATACCCGCTTCGGTGGCATATTTTTTAATCATTCGTTGGACACTGCGAGCGGAAAGGCGTAAGTCGTCAGTGGCGTTTTGGTTTTTTACCAATCGGATAAACAGAGCCATATCGGCATCGGTTCTTTTGCGGAGATATTTTTCCAGAGCATCTCGGGCGACATCGGAGATGAAGACTACCCGTATTTTATTTCCTTTTCCCTTGATGGAAAATTCTTGCTTTTCCAAGTTAATGGAATCACGGTCTAACGATACCAGTTCGGAAATGCGCAGGCCGGCGGAGAATAATAATTTTAAAATGGCTTGATCTCGTAGGGATTGTAAAGAGGAGCCGGCGGATACTTCCAATAGTCTGCCGATTTCTTCAATAGTTAGAAAGTCAACCATTCTTTGTTCCGCCTTGCCCAGTTCTACTTTATCCGGTGAGAGGACGGGGATATCATTTTTGCTAAGAAATTTTAAAAATCCTCGTAAGGCAATAATATAGTAATTTTGAGTTGATTTGCTTAAGGGAGACCCTTTGGCGGTCGTTTTGGTTTCAAAGGGAATTCTTTTTTCTTGTGCCAAATAAACTCGGAATTTATGCACTTTGTCCTCGGTGATATCTTCGGCTTTTTTGATTTTTCCCCAACGAGTAAAAGTATATAAATAACGCCGATAATTTTCTATCGTTTTAGGAGAGCGTTGACGATCTACCAATAGGTATTCCAAATAATTTTTAATATCTTGGTTTATTTGATTCATATTTATAAAATAGCATAAATCAAATAATTCAACCAGTCCCTATTGACAAATATCCACACTCGGCTATACTGTATTTTGTCAAGAAATTAGAATTATTGAATTTTTTAACTATGACTGAAGATTGATGAAAAGGCGTTATCCGTCGGGGAAGGTTGTTGGATAACATAATTTTCTATATATTTTCAGTTAGGAAAGGTTATAAATTTATTTACAGAAGGAGAGGAGGGAAGGGGGTTCTGGAAATAAATTTGTTCAAAGCCATTAAAACCGATATTTCTAAAAATAAGAAAAATATAAATCAAAAAAATCGTCAAACGGAAAGTTCAAGGGAAGAATTGTTTGACGAAAATTTTCAGATAAAAATCAATGTTAACAGCAGTAATCAAGGAGTGGTTGCTGAAAAGGGGTTTTTGGGAATTTTTAGAAAAATAGAAAGAAAAATTATTGAGTTTATAAAATCAAGTAGAGCGGTTGTTTCACTTGATTTTTTTCGTGAATATTCAACTGTTACAACGGTTTTGGCTATTTCCGTGTTAATTATTGTGGGAAATTTGAACAGGAATATGGATAGAGGTTTTCTTTTCGGTTTTTATGGAAAAGATAAATTGACAACGGAAGAGAAGGTGCAACAACGATTACAAAAGTATTCTTACGGACATAATTTAACCAGCGCTCCGTTGGCCATTGCATCATCAGCGGAGGATATAAAACCAATCAGTTTGGGAGAGGAACAGTTAAAGCAAAACCAAATTCAATATCAGGTTTTAACAGCTACGGAACCGGATACTAAGGAGTTATTGGAAAGTGGTTCCGATGTGGCTGTTTACAAGGTAAAAGAGGGTGATACGGTGGCCTCCATTGCCAAGGAATTTAAGGTGTCGGTTAAAACCATTTTGTGGGCGAACGATATTGATGATGTGACTAAGATTAAACCTGGTGATAAAATATTTATTCTACCGATTAGCGGTATTAAGCATAAAGTAACGGCCAATGATACGGTGGCTAAATTAGCCAAGAAATACAAAGCGGATGAAAAAGAAATTATTTCTTACAACAGTTTGCCTGCGGATGGACGATTGAAGGTTGGTGAGGAAATAATTATACCGGGAGGAATTAAAGAAGAGCCAAGACGGACTACACCGAGTAGTGTTTTGCCAAGGAGGAATTATTATGCTTCCGGTGTGACTGATGGCACTAAAAGAGCGCCTTCAATTATAGATAGAAACCCAAAAGGTGGGCATAGATTTCCTTACGGACAGTGTACTTGGTATGTAGCTCAGCATAAATATGTTCCTTGGGGCGGTAATGCCGGTACTTGGTTGTATCATGCTCGGGCTTACGGGGCTAAAACCGGAAAGAAGCCAAAGGTGGGAGCGATTGTGGTTACTTCGGAAAGTTGGTATGGACATGTGGCGATTGTAACGAAAATTAAAGGAGGCAATATTTATGTCAAAGAAATGAATTATAAGGGTTGGGCAAAAGTTAGTACCAGAGCTATTCCGATCAAGAGTAGAAGAATTAAAGGGTATATTTATTAGTTTATAAAGTTTGTAAAATTGAGACCTGCCTTCGGCGAGGTAAGGTTGAAAGTAATTTTAACCGGTATTCGCCGGTTGGGACCAGCATATGCCGGTCAAGAATTTAAAATCAATTTTAAATGATTTAATTTAAAATGTTAAAAGTTTAGTTTGTAAAAGGGTGTTGATTAAAACTGATTGTTTGTTGGTGTTTTAAGATAATAAGCCGGATTGGTGGCTTCGCCGGTGATTAGTTATAAATCTTGCCTGTGAGTGATGGTAACTTTACTTAGACAAAGGTAAAAATATAATAAATTTAAAAAAGTTATGGGAATTATTTTACCCGGTATATTTTTAGTTGTATCTTTGGCGTTTTTGGTAAAATCGGCGGATGTTTTTACTAATGCCAGTGAGAGAATAGGGTTGTATTTTGGTTTGTCCAGTTTTATCGTTGGGGCGACAATTGTTTCCATCGGCAGTTCTTTACCGGAATTGACCACTTCTTTAATCAGTGTTTTGAGTGGCGGAACGGAACAATTGAGTTTTACCATTGATAATGTTATTGGTTCAAATATTGCCAATATTTTATTGGTGGGAAGCGTGGCAACTATTGTAGTAGGAACATTACGGGTGAAAGAAAAATTAATTAGTGTTGACTTACCTTTCTTTTTTGTTTCCACAGCTTTGTTTTTGCTTTTTGTGATGGATAGGATGTTTACCTGGCAAGAAGGAGTTATTTCTTTGATTTTATTGGTTATTTTTGTGATTTATACCATTAATAATGAAGCGAGCAAGGAAGCGGACCCGGAAGACGCTCAAGAAAAAGTGAAAAAAATCGGAGTGAAAGAATGTGCCTTGGTGGTGGGTGGAGCGATAGGTGTTTATTTTTCCGCCAAATATACAATTAGCAATGTGTTAGTGTTGGCAACGATGATTCCCGGAGTTGATTCCAGTTTGATTACAATGTTGGTGGTGGCTTTGGGTACCAGTTTGCCGGAAATGGTGGTTTCCGTGCGAGCGGCGATAAAGGGTAAGCATGCGGTGGCTCTGGGGAATGTTTTTGGTTCCAATACTTTTAATTCTCTGGCGGTTACCGGTATTCCGGCGTTTTTCGGAACTTTAAAAGTTTCGGATAATGCTTATTATTTAGGCATTCCTTTTCTAATTGTTGCCACTTTGGCTTTTATTTTTATTACCCACGATGATAAAATTCCCAAATGGGAGGGTTATGCTTTGATTATTATTTACTTGGCTTTTATGGGAAAATTGTTGGGGTTGGTTTAATGGAACTACTTTCAAAGTCCGATTTTCGCTAATTTTCTTCAATCTACGATTTTTTGAAAAAACTTATCAATCAATCGGAGTTTTTAACCGGCATGTGCCGGTTAAAACCAGCATCCGCCGGTCAATAGTTTTAAAGTTGTGTAAATATCAGTCCAATTACTGTGCTTCCCGGTTTTTTATCTAAAATAGCATTAGTAAAATATTATCAAAGAAACACTTAATGGTTGTAATCACCCGAATGGAGTAATATCAAAAACAGAGTGTGGAAGCGGTTCTTTTATAACAAATTAAGCACCTTGTTGCTGAGAGCCAGTAAAATTGACTCGGTTGTTTCTTCCGATGAATCTGGGGATGTTTGTGGCAAAAGAATGTTGTTTAGTGTTTGCAAGATATTTTTTTCGGCGGAAGACAACCTTTGGTTTACTTGCTTTTTGTCTAATTTGTTTAAAATGTATTGCAGAATAAACCAATGGGCGAAAAAATCAGTTAGTAAAGAATTGTTTTTTAATAAAGAAAAATTTTCTTCCAGATATTCAACGGTTTCCGAGAAAAAAGAAAGGGTGTTTATTTGAGGGAAAACAGTTTCGGACAATTTGGTATTAAAGTTAACTATGGTTTTAAGAAATGATTCGGGCAATGAAAATTGTTGCGATAAGGTGTTTTGTAGGGTTTGCTGTGAAGGAGGAGTGTTGTTTTCCGGAGAATTGAGTGATTGAGTTTTGGTGGGGGTCTGAGAGATTGGAGTGTCGGGAGTTGATTGTGTTGGGTGGGTGGCAGTGTCTGTTGTCGCAAGGAAATCATTCAAAGATGTTTCTTCGGATAATGATTGGTTGGGAGTGTCGGATGTCGGCATTGCCAGATTGAGAAATTTTTGGAGATTGTCACTGAAAAGCAGGAGTGCTTGTCTTTTATTTTGTATTGTGGAAAGCAGTTGAGATTTGGAGATGGTGTCCAATATTAATTCTTCTTGAGGAGAAAGAGGGGGATTGTTAAATTTTTGTTCAATTAAGTAATATATAATGTGCCGGCAAGCAAAAAGTTGTTGCAGGAGAAGATTGTTTAGGCGGGCAAATTTCCCCACTGTATCTGGAAATGATGATAAAGATTGGACTTGTTGGAGGGGGTGGGCAGTGGCGGATAAATCGCTTGAAGTCTTATCCAGGCGACGAATGTAATTAACCATTATTTTAACGGTTCTTTCTTGTTGGGGGAAAGTTGTATTTAAAATGTTTGTCAGGTTTTCTTGAGGTGAAGAAGGGGTTTCTATTTTAATTTGAATAAATAATCAGCAATAACTTGGAAGTATTCCCACTAAACTTCTTCTTTGAAGCGGTACTGGATGGCTTCCGCCAGATGGTTGGTTTGGATGTGAGAGGAGTTTTCCATATCGGCGATGGTACGAGCGATTTTTAACAGACGATGATATCCTCGTGGTGATAAGCCGAATTGAGTGATAGCATTTTTGAGAAGAATTTTTTCCGTCGAGCCGATTTGGCAGTATTCTCTGATTAGTTTACTGTCCATTTCCGAATTGGTAACAATTTGATGTTCCGGGGAGTGAGAATTAATTTTTTTAAAGCGATTTTTTTGAATGGTTCTAACTTTCATCACTCTGGTACGAATTTCTTTACTTGGCTCTCCAAGTTCATTGGAGGATAGTTTATCAAATTTTAGACGGGGTACTTCAATGTGCAAATCAATTCTATCCATAATCGGTCCGGATAATTTGTGACGATAACGGGCTATTTGATAAGGTTGACAAGTGCATTGTTTTTCCGGATCGGTGGCGTTTCCGCAGGGACAGGGATTCATTGCGGCCACCAGGATAAATTGAGCCGGAAAAGAGACACTGCCTTGAGCTCGAGAGATAAAAACAGTTCCATCTTCCAATGGTTGTCGGAGATTTTCAATGACCTCTCGGGGAAATTCCGGAAATTCATCCAAAAATAAAACACCGCGATTGGCCAAAGAAATTTCTCCCGGTTTTGGAAATGTTCCTCCTCCCACTAAAGAAACCGCCGAAGCACTATGATGGGGAGCGCGATAGGGCCGTTGTTTAATAATCGGCTGTTTGGAGTTGGTTAATCCGGCAATGGAATATAATTTGGTAACCTCAAAGGCCTCTTCCACTGTTAGGGGAGGCATAATGGATGGTAATGATTTGGCCAGCATAGTTTTTCCACTGCCGGGTGGTCCGCTTAATAAAATATTATGCCCGCCGGCAACAGCGATTTCCAGGGCTCTTTTAACATGTTCTTGTCCTTTAATGTAGGCAAAGTCGTTGGGGTGATTAATTTTGGAAAGATCGGCAAAGAAATCGGAATTTTTTGGTAAAGGTTTTAATTTTTTTCCACCTTGTAAATATTCCACCAAATCACTTAGGGTTTGAAGGGGGTAAACTTCCAGTCCCGTTACAACATTGGCTTCTTCTGCCACTTCAGCGGGTAAAAATATCTTTTGGAAGCCCTGTTCTTTAACGGACATAGCAATTGGCAGAACTCCTTTAATACGACGCAAGCGACCGTCCAGAGCCAATTCTCCCAAAAAAATCGCTTTTTCGGGTAAGCGGTTTATTTGTTCAGAAACCAATAAAATCCCCAAAGCAATCGGCAAATCAAAAGAGGGACCTTCTTTTTTTAGGTCGGCGGGAGCCAGATTAACGGTTACGCGTCCAAAAAAATGGGGAGAACGATAGCCGGAATTTTTAATGGCGGAAGTAACCCGCTCCTTAGCTTCTTTAACAGCCGTGTCCGGTAAGCCAACGGTGGTAAAAACAGGTTGTCCCGGAGCAGTGTCAACTTCTATTTCTATTATACGACCCTCCATTCCGTAAGTAGTAGCGGAAAAAAGTTTTGAAGACACGATGGTGAGTTTTAATTTTTAATTTAAAATTTTAAAATAATACTAAACCGGAAGTAAATTGATAAGTAAAATATTTTTAGAGTAACCGTTTAGTTGACTAATGGTAGAGGAAAAAGTGGGGACTGTCAAATTTTTTTGGGCGGTTAATGACCGGTAATCGTGTCTTGGAAGCAGCTCCTTAAGAAGAAGTGGTGTTTTTAGAAAGCCATAACTCAAAAAGAAACCAGATGACGCCGGTGGTAATTAAAATGTCCGCTATATTGAAAGTGGGAAAATTGCTTAAAAAAGATATTTTGTTTAGCAAAGGAAAGTGGGCAAAGGTAATAAAGTCTATGACACAATTGAATTTTAACCTGTCAATGATGTTGCCGATTGCTCCGGCAAAAATAAGAAGAGTACTCCAAGGAAAAGATATTTGTTGAGCTAAATAAAACAAAATAATTAGTGATAGAATTATAAAAATCCAAAGCCAAATACCGGAAAGGGGAATACTCCAAGAGATATAAGGATTGCAAGAGTGGGTCAGTTGCTTTTGGTAGATGAGATTTTTAGAGAAGCGGTCTATCCCGAGTAATAATAGAAATAGAGATGATTTTAAAAAAAAGATTCTCACTTTTTTGATTTCTAATTTTTAAGATGGATAGTGAGTTGAAACCGACATGTGCCGGTCGAAACCAGCATTCGCCGGTCAAGACCAGCATCCGCCGGTTAAGAACTTTAAATCAATTTTAAATGATTTAATTTGAAATGTTAAAAGTTTGGTTCGTGAGGATGAAATCAAACATCCGCTGGTTAGTAGTTTAAAAAAATATGGAAATAGTGGTCCGACCATTGCGCTTCTCGGTTTTTTATCTAAAAATAGCAAAGAAACATTCAAGGGCTGTAATTACCTGAATGGGGCAATATCAAAAACGGAGTTTGGAAACAGTTCTTTAACAAGTTTCTTATTCCGGCAAGGTGCATTTAGTACAAGTCCTGGCTTCCGGAAAAGCTTTTAGTCTTTCTGCCGGAATATCAATTCCGCATACCTCACATTTTCCATAGACACCTTTTTCCATTTTGTCTAAGGCCAGTTCAACCGCTTTTAAATCTTTAATTAGAACATTAACTACACTGGTTTGATTGGTCCATTCTTCCACTTCGTTGGCATTAACTTCGTCGTCTCTTTCTTCATCAAAATATTTTGCTTCCCAAGTACCATCCTCTTCGTCACGAACGGCTACTTTGGATAATTTTTCTTCCAGATCTTCTTTTTTCTTTGAAAGTTGTTGTTTTAATTCCTCTTGAATTTTTTCATCTAACATAGATTTTAAATTAAAGTGTTTAAATTTATCTTTAAGATAAGAGTAGCATTTATTGGGGTGTTTGTAAACTGAAGATATTAAGTTGATACAAAATTAGACGAAATATTAATATCATATTATAATGTAAGTATAGCTTGGATGCAGGTTGGTTTTATTTTACAAATCTTTTTTTAAAAAAAATAAAATATAAAAATGAAAAAAACAAAAAACAATAGGTGGAGATTGCCTATTATAGTTGGGGCCATAGTTTTGATGATTATGGTTGTTTTGGCTGTAGCTATTATCGTTTTAAATAATTCCGCCAAACAATCAACTCAACAAACGGGTCAACAAACGGGAGGGATTAAAGGTGGTGTAAATAAATTATTCAAGCAATTAAAAACAGAAATGTTTACCCCCAGTGATATTGTAAATGTGGGAGTTATTGGCAGTGGTGGAATGAATTATAAAACCCATTGTCATTTGAGGCCGGATGATGGAGATATATTGATAGATTTTGATGGAGGAGGATTGTTGGCTTATAATAGCAGAGTCAACCATTTTATGAAAAATGTAAATATTCCGGCTGGAAAATACAAGGTGTATTTGGAATCTTTTGATGGTTATGAGAAAAGAGCCAATTCTAATCCGGCAGAACAGAGTCAGGAGCAGTATTTAGTAGAATTTTATAATAATAATAGTAAGGTGGCATCTTCCGGTGTAACTCCGGATTTGCGAGATAGAGTAAGAATTGCCGCTTGGAGAGGAGTGGTAAATAATTCGTTAAATATTTCACAAAGGATTAATCATTTGATGGTGAGGCATAAGTTAAATGGTGCCAATGCTCCTCACAGTTTACGAGCGACTTGTATGCTTCTAAAGCCAATAGTTGATGGTAGGTGTGGCTCGGCCGCTTTGGTGAAGATGTTGTATTCTTCCGCTCCAACGGAGAATTTGTGTTCCAGTGGAACCAATACGCCGGTGCAAGAGCGTAAAGATGGAGGTGTTATAACTTGGACTTGGACTTGTAGCGGTTGGAATGGAGGAGAGGATGTTGAGTGTGTTGCCCATGGAAAGGTGCCACCAAGATGTGGTGATGGGATAGTAAATGGGGAAGAGCAGTGTGATGATGGCGACAACAATGGTCAGGCATGTACAGCCGGTTATGGAGAAAGTTGTAATTTTTGTGATGAGTATTGTAATATAAAAACAATTGTTGGTCCAAGTTGTGGTGATGGAGCGGTTAACGGTGATGAAGAGTGTGATGACGGTGGTAATAACGGTAATGTTCCGAATATTTCTTATGGAGAAACAAAAGAATATTGTAAGGCTGATTGTACTAGGGGAACTGTAACCGGCGGAGAGTGTGGTGATGGAGCGGTTAACGGTGATGAAGAATGTGATGATGGTGATGATAATGGTCAGGCGTGTACAGCCGGTTATGGACAGTCTTGCACTTATTGTGATGCCGGTTGTCAAAATAAAACAATTGTTGGTCCAAGTTGTGGTGATGGAGCGGTTAACGGTGACGAAGAATGTGATGATGGTGATGATAATGGGCAAGTTCCAACAGTCGGTTATGGAGAAACAAAAACTTATTGTAAATCAGATTGTACTGAAGGAACCGTGACAGGAGGACGGTGTGGCAATGGTACTAAAGAAGGCGACGAAGAATGTGATGATGGTGATGATAATGGGCAAGTTCCAACAGTCGGTTA
>CAYORE010000101.1:0-30767 GCA_964406325.1 uncultured Bdellovibrionales bacterium
GGTACAAATAGGATGACGATTAATACTTCCGGCGTAACCATTCCAACTCTTTCCACAACCACTTTTAGTGCCCCATATTTACGTTTAACTAACGGAAGCTACTCAGCCCCAACATATTCTTTTTCCGATGATCCCAATACGGGAATATATAGGGCAGGTGTTGATCAGATAGGTTTTGCTACCGGTGGTGCAAATAGAATGACAATTGCATCAACCGGCGTAACCATTCCAACTTTAAACTCTACCACTGTCACTGCCACCACAATGGTTCCAACTTATATCCGGGGAGGCAATGGAACTCAATCCGCTCCCGTTTATTCTTTCTCCAGTGATACCAATACGGGAATATATCGATCTGCTGCCGATCAAATAGGTTTTGCTACTAATGGTACAAATAGGATGACGATTAATACTTCCGGCGTAACCATTCCAACTCTTTCCACAACTACTTTTAATTATTCGGGAACTCTTCATCTTACGGGTGCTACTGCATCAGCCCCTGCCTATTCATTTTCCGGTGATACTGATACGGGAATATATAGACCTGGTTCTGATCAAATAGGTTTTACCACTGGTGGTTCTAACAGAATGATAATTGCTAGTACCGGTAATGTCGGCATTGGCACGACTTCTCCAACGGAAAGATTAACCGTCTATAACGGTTCAACCACCGGAACTTACACTACCAGTGGTTGGGTGCACTCATCGGATAGAAGGTTGAAAACAAACATAGAGCCGATAACCAATTCCTTGGAAAAAGTATTGTCTTTAAATAATGTGTATTTTAACTGGAAGTCAAATCCAAATGATAATAGGCAAATAGGTTTTATCGCCCAAGAAGTTAGAGATATAATTCCGGAAGTGGTAGTGGGCAGTGAAGAGGAGGGTTATGGTATAGCATACGGAAATCTGACAGCTCTATTGGTGGGATCCATCAAAGAACAACAAGATCTAATCTCCGAAAACACTCTTAAAATAACCGCCAATACTTTAAAAACAGACACTAATATATCCACCATTAAAGAACTCCAAACCAGCGTGGATAGCAATCTGACCATTATTAACCAAACCTTGGTTTCCTTAGACACCAAAATACAAACCAATGAGGAAGAAATAGAGAATAATACAGAAACTTTGGCTACTCTTTCGGAAAACATCAATTCTCTTACAGAGTTAACCACCACCTTAACAGAAACCGTTACCAATCATGAAGAAAGAATAGCTCAGTTGGAAACTATCCTAACAAATCAAGGAATAGACTTGGGACAAACAGGAAACAATCCGCAAACTCCAAGCTTAACCAATCTAACCACCGCTTTGGAAACCTTTTCTGATAATCTTTCTCTAATTCAAGAAGAAGATACGGATGAAGAGGGTAATATTGTTCCCAAACAAATATTCTCTCTTTCCGGAGACTTAATTGTAGAGCGATTAAAAGCCCAAAAGATTGAGGCGGAGGAGATTGAGGTGGCGGGAGTGAAAGCTGAACAAATAAAATTTAAACAGGAAGATATTGATAGAAAACAAGGAGATGAAGAGGATGATCAATCTTCGGTGGGTAGAGTTGTTATTCCCGCTGGGAAAAAATCGGTCACGGTTTCTTCCGGCATAGTGGAAGAGTCCAGTAAAATTATACTTACTTCCAGAGATAAACCGATTGCTGTTGGAGTGGGAGAAATTAAGGAGGGAAAAAGTTTTGAGGTTAAAATAGCTAATGTTTTGGATGATGATTTGACTGTAGATTGGATTATTATCGGAGTGTCGGAATAGGAATAGGTCTTTTGTTGAAAAAGGATTTTGTGTTTGAATGTTATTTTTGGAACACTTTTTACGGCTTAATTATAATGAAGCTCTTCTTGTTAAAAGGAGAGCTTCATTTTTTAAAAATGTGACATTTTGTCTTGAAATTATTAAAGAATATGTTACTCTTAAGGCGAGGTAATTTTTTGGTATTATCGTATGGTAGAACTTTTGGCTCCGGCTGGTAATTTAGAAAAAATGAAAATGGCTTTGCAGTATGGAGCGGATGCTGTTTATTTTGGTTTACCGGATTTTTCTTTGCGAGCCAGATCAAATCAATTTACCAAAAATGATATTATTGAAGCTCAAAAACATTGTGAAAAATATGATAAAAGTTTTTATATTACAATGAATATTTATGCCCATAATATTCATTTGGCGAAAATAGAAGAGCAAATACAATGGTTGAAAAAGCGACAAATCAAACCCGATGGCATAATTGTTTCCGATCCGGGTGTTATCAGGTTGTTAAAAAAGTATTTACCGGAAGTTGATTTGCATTTATCCACTCAAGCCAATGCGACGAATTTGGAAGCGGTTAAATTTTGGCGAGACTTGGGTGTAAAAAGGGTTGTTTTGGCTCGAGAGGTTACTCTTGATGAAATTGCAGAAATTCATCAAGCGGTGCCGGAAGTGGAGCTGGAAGTTTTTGTTCACGGAGCGATGTGTATGTCTTACAGCGGTCGGTGCATTTTGTCCAAGTGGATGACCGGTCGCAGTGCCAATTTGGGAGATTGTGCTCAACCATGTCGTTGGAAGTGGCAAAACATTGAAGCAAAATCAGCCGAAAAAGAGGTGCTAAAAACCGGAGAACATAAACAAACGGAACTGGTGGATGATCAAAAAAGATTTGGGATGAGAGTGGAAGAAGATCGGCACGGAACTTATATGTTTAACAGTTATGATATTTCTTTAATTGAGCATTTGGATAAATTGTTGAAAGCGGGTGTGGTCTCTTTAAAAATAGAAGGTCGGGCCAAAAGTGTTTATTATTTAGCGACGGTGGTCAGGTCTTATAAGCAAGTATTGGAATGTTTAGACAAAGAGGGGATGAAAAAAAACAGGTGTCAAAAGGTTATTGAAAAATCCGCGAAAGAGTTGGTTAAAATATCCAATCGGGGATATTGGACAGGGTTTGTTCTTGGCGATGAACCACCTCATCTTTTTGATAAATCTTATTTGGCGGTTGATTGGGAATTTGCCGGTTTGTCGGAAGAGTTACATAAGATTATTTCAGTTGGTGAACAAGGATTGATGCTTGACGAAGAGGATGACGGGACAAAGAAGAGGATTGTGTTTGTGCATAATCAACTTAAGCCCGGTGATGAAGTGGAAGTTATTGGGTTGAGAAAGAATTTTCAGAGAAAAGTTAAAAGTATAAAGAATGAAGATGGAGAAATTGTTTCGTCTGCTCACGGAGGACTGGGCAATCTTTTTCAGGTTGAGTTTGATCGTCAAGTTCCCGTTATTTTTCTTTTGCGAAGAAACTTGAAAAATAATTCATAAAGAAGTAAAAATATGAATTTGATTAAATTATCTTTATTAACAAAGGCCAGAATTATTTTGTTAATTAATTCTTCAATTTTGTTTTTGTTTATCATTTTTACTCCCTATTTGATTAAGGTGGGGGCTTGGGGTTTGTCCGAGTCGGCTGTGGAAGGGTTGTTTTTGGCGGTGGAGGTTTTGGTTTTGATTAAGTTGTTTAGAAATTATGATTTACACAGTAAATATATTGAAGGAAAAATGGAAGAATTGACGGATGAATTGGAGCAACAACAAAAAGTTTTGACAGATTCTTTGGAATATTTGGGGCGAATTAATTTGCAAATGTCTATGGTGAAAACAATAATGAATAAATTGAAATTTCCCGCCAGTCAAAGTAAGTTGGATTATGTTTTGGGGGAAATGTTGCAGATTTTAGTCAGTTTATCCGGTGGAAAGGAAGTGATTTTCAGAGTTGTTGATTTGGAGAGTAAAAAAACCATGAAAGAGATTGTGATGGCCGAGGAGGGTGTTTTTCAAAAGACGGTGTTAGAGATTGATAATAAAAAGTTGGTGAGAGAATATAAGAAGAGAGGACTTTGGGGTAGTGAAGTGGAGGTTTTTCCTTCCGCTTATGATAACTTTTCTTTGAAAACTTTTGTTTTTTTCTCTTTATCGGAAGATGGGGGTAGATTGAAAAATAAAGGTGGTGACAAAGTGGAGAAAGAGCAAGAAGAATTGATTCAAGGAGTGATTAATCAGTGTGAAATTGTTTATTTATTATTTAACTCTCAGTATTATAAGGGAAAGCATAGTTAAGACATTCGGTTGACAAGGGTGTTTTTGTTTGAATGAATTGTTTTTAGATTTTGAAATTGATAAGAAACTGTTTTTAAATCTCATATAATTTAATTATTAGCCGGCTAATTTTTAATTGGCAATAGTTATTTTAGAATTATTTTGTATTGGAGTAGATTATAGCTTTTATTCTTGTGATAAATATGGTATGATTTAGATAGAAATTGATTTTGTGAAATTAATTTCTTTGGAGGCTGATTTTTTAAATAGTAAAAGGATTATAATTAGTTTTATAGAATAAACAAAATGAAAGGAATAATTTTAGCCGGAGGGACGGCGACCAGACTCTTTCCTCTGACGGCTACCACCAGTAAACAACTTTTACCGGTTTATGATCGGCAGATGATTTTTTATCCTTTGAATGTTTTAATTAAGGCGGGAATTAGAGATATTTTAATTATTGTTTCACCGGAGCATTCGGGGCAGTTTTTGAATCTACTCGGTTCAATTTTTGACGGAATGGATATTCGTTTGGAATTTAAAGTGCAGAAAGAACCGAGGGGATTGGCCGATGCCTTTATATTAGGAGAGGATTTCATAGACAAGGGAAGTGTAGCTATGATTTTGGGAGACAATATTTTTGAAGATGATTTATCGGAAAAGATAAAATCTTTTGAAAAAGGGGGATTGGTTTTTGCCAAGGAGGTTTCGGATCCGGAAAGATTTGGTGTGGTGGAGTTTTCGGAAGATGGACAAGCTCTTTCTATTGAGGAGAAACCGGCAGAGCCCAGAAGTAATTTTGCTATTACCGGATTGTATGTTTATGATCGGGAAGTGGTGGATATTGCCAAAAATTTAACACCTTCGGTGAGGGGGGAGTTGGAGATTACGGATATTCACAATGCTTATTTGCAAAAAGAAGAATTGCGAGTGGAGAAATTGTCCGGGGAGTGGATGGATGCCGGAACAATTGAATCGTTATTGGAAGCCGGAATAATGGTTAAAGAAAAAAAGATTTATGCCGGAATGCATCCGATAATCAATGAAGCCATTTCTCGTTTTAATGAGGAGTTGAAAACAATAGCTAAGAAAAAATTGGGAGGGTAGTTGAGGGCCGGGAGTTTATGAAGTCTATAAAACCTATAAAGCCTATAAAGTCTATAAAGTTTATAAAGTCGAAAGTCGAACCGGCATTCGCCGGTCAAGACCAGCATTCGCCGGTCAAGAGTCCGTAAGGTCAAAAGTCTAAAGTTATGAATAATTTTAATCGAGTATTCGCCGGTTAAAACTAATATTCGCCGGTCGGGAATTGAGAGAAAATCATCAAAAACGGAGTTTTTCAAGAGCAGTCTCGTTGAAAAAAAGGAGGGTAAATACGATTTCGTTTGAAGAAAATATTTCAGAAGCTATTTTGTATTGGAAAGAGAGGTGTGTTTTAGAGGTGTCTGGTGTTAAAATGGACTGATGGTTGACAATTTATTTAAAAAAAGCGATAATAATATTGTTAAAAAAAGGGGGGTGGCGATGGAATTTATTGTGAAAAATATTTGTTTTAATTCGTTAATACAAGAAAAGTTATGAAAAAAATCAGAAAGGCGGTAATTGCTGTTGCCGGATCGGGAACAAGGTTTTTGCCTGCCACTAAATCAATGCCTAAGGAAATGTTGCCGATTGTAGATAAGCCGATTATTCAACTGGTAGTGGAGGAGTTGGTGGAGGCCGGAATTGAAGATATAATTTTTGTAACCCGTTGGGATAAAAAACCGTTGGAAGATCACTTTGATCATAGTATAGCTTTGGAAAATGAATTGGAAAAAAATGGGAAGAACGATTATTTAGCTAAGGTAAAAAGAGTAGCTGATATGGCTAATTTTGTCTATGTTAGACAGAAGGGTCCTTATGGTAACGGAACCCCCGTTTTGTCGGCTGCCAATCTTGTTGATAATGAGCCATTTGTGTTTGTTTGGGGAGATGATTTGGTGAAGTCGGAAACTTCCTTTACCAAGCAGATGGTGGAGGATTATGAAAGAACCGGGCATTTAATGATTGGTGTGCAAAAAGTTGCCAAAGAAGATGTAGTGCGTTATGGTATTGTGGATGTTGATGAAGAGAATGATATGAGATTGAAGGGTATTATTGAAAAACCAAGTGTGGAAGAGGCGCCTTCGCAATTGGCGGATTTTGGAAGAATGATTTTAAATCAAGATATTATTGATGTTTTAAGAGGGCTTCCTTTGGGAAAGGGAAATGAGCTTTGGATTACTGATGCTATTATGAAATATGTAAAAGATGGAGGCGATTTTTATGCCAAGGAAGTTAAGGATGGAGAATGGTTGACAACCGGTGATCCCTTAAATCATTTGAAAGCAACTTTGAAGTATGCTGTGGAGAGGGATGATATTGGCAGTGATTTAAAAGAATTTATTAAAACTTTATAAGGAAATAGTTTTCAGGTTTTGGCTTTGTAGACTTTTCAGTTTATTGGGAAGTGTTTAGTCGTAAATAGTTTTGTAAAAAATTATAAAAAACAATGCTAAGAAGAACCAGACGAAAAGTTAGGATAGTTTGGATTATAATTTCCATATTGGGAACTATCGGGATGATTGGATTTACTTTAATTCCCTTGTTTCAAAGTATGTAAAGGGATTGTTTTTGGACTCTGATTTTCGCTAATTTTTCCAATCAACAACTTTTTGAAAAAATATCAACACGCCGTTTTTTTTTAAGGCATTAGAGCATTTTGGACAGACCAAGTGTCCATAGGTTGGGATTGGCGTCCGCCGTTAAAAAATTTGAGAGTTAGAGGAGTAGTGGTTGAATCATCGGATTCCCAGTGATTTAGTCACTGACACTTTCCGGACGGGTGTTCGCCGGACAAACTCAATATTTGTCGGTCAGGACTAGCATATGCCGGTCAAGACCAGCATACGCCGGTCAAGAGTTGGAAAAAATTCATTAAAAACGGAGCTTGGAAGTAGCATAAATAGATTAATAAATGATATTTATGATAAAGAAAGTTAGTCAGTTTTTGGTAGTGGTTTTTTTGTTGGTAGCGATTTTTTTTGTTTTGCGAGAGGTGTATTCTTCCATACAAACAAAAAGAAAAATTGATAAAGAAGTGGCTTCTTTGCGAGCGGAGGCAAATAAATTCAATCAGGAAAATAAGAATTTGAGTAAGTTGGTTGATTATTTTAACTCTAAAGATTTTCAAGAGAAAGAAATCAAAGATAAATTGAATTTGGTAAAAGAAGGGGAGCGAGTGGTAGTGGTACAGGGAGTGGCTACTGAAAATCAAATGACCGAACAAAAAAATAAAGATGCCAGGATTTTAACCAAGCGAGCCAATTACTATTATTGGTGGCAGTATTTTTTTGGATTTAAAAATGGTAAATAATAGTTTTTTAAATGGTAATTATAAACTATGAGAAAATTAAAACAAATTGATGGTTCGGTGTATCGGGCTATTCAAAATGAAAAAAAAAGACAACGGGAGGGGATGGAGTTGATTGCTTCGGAGAATTATGTTTCCGAGGCGGTTTTGGAGGCACTTGGTTCCGTTTTTACCAATAAATATTCCGAAGGTTATCCCGGTAAGCGTTATTATGCCGGACAAGATTTTACGGATGTGGTGGAAAATTTGGCTATTGAGCGAGCTAAAAAACTATTTAAAGCCCAGCATGTTAATGTTCAGCCCCATTCCGGCGCTCCCGCCAATATGATTGTCTATAGTGCGATTTTAAAGCCGGGGGATAAAGTTTTAGGGATGGATTTGTCTCATGGAGGACATCTTACCCATGGACATCCGGTGACTTTGTCGGCACAAATTTATAATTTTGTCGGCTACAAAACCAATAGTGAGGGGAAAATTGATTATGAAGATTTGGAAAAAATGGCCAAGAGGGAAAAACCAAAATTAATGTTGGCGGGCTTTTCGGCTTACAGTCGTAAAATAAATTATCAACGCTTTACACAAATTGCTAAAAAAGTGGGGGCGATTTCTATGATGGATATGGCGCATATTGCCGGTTTAGTGGCGGGAAAATCCCTGTCTAACCCGGTTCCTTATTTTGATATTGTGACAACCACTACTCATAAAACCTTGCGTGGTCCTCGCGGGGGAATGATTCTTTGTAAAAAGAAATATGCTCAAGTGATAGATAAGGCGGCTTTTCCGGGATTTCAAGGAGGGCCTCATATGAATAATATTGCTGCCAAAGCGGTGGCTTTTGGCGAAGCATTGCAACCATCTTTTAGAAAATATACTCAACAAATTTTAAAAAATGCCAAAGTTTTGGAAGGAGAGTTAAAAAAATACGGTTTTAAAATAGTTTTTGGCAAGACGGAAAATCATATGTTGTTGGTAGATGTTTTTGGCAGTAAAGGTTTGACCGGCAAGAAATTGGAAGGTGCTTTGGATAGTATCGGTTTAACGGTTAATAAAAATGTAATTCCGGATGATCCTCGTTCCCCTTTTGATCCCAGCGGAATAAGGTTGGGTGTACCGGCGGTTACGACCAGGGGGATGAAGGAAAGGGATATGAAAAAAATCGCCGGTTGGATAAATCAGGTGGCGGAAAACATTACCAATGAAAAAATGTTGCGATCATTAAGAAAAGAAGTGAGGACATTTTGTCGTCAATTTCCTTTGCACAAACAGTAAAGAGAGATTTAATTATTTGTGAAAAAATAATGTACATCATTGATGGAAATCAGATAGCTTTAAGGATAACCCAGCAAATTGCACGGGATATTTTTGATAATGCTTTGGATAATCGTCCGGGATTAGCGATAATTTTGGCCGGAGAAAGAGAAGACTCTGCTTTGTATGTTGAGATTAAGCAAGCCAGAGCCAAAGAGGTTGGTATTGATACTCATTTGTATAAAATTGAGAATGGAGAATCAACGGAAGATATTGTGGAGTTAATTGAGCATTTAAATCGGGACGAAGAAATTGATGGTATTTTAGTGCAATTACCGTTACCGGATAATTATGATACGGAAAAAATAATTTCCACCATTGATCCCGCTAAGGATGTAGACTGTTTTCATCCGGAAAATATTAAAAAATTGGATGATTATGATAAGGAAAATGCGATAATGATTTCTCCGGTTTACGGAGCGGTTTTAGAGATATTGAAAGATATTCCTTTGGTGATTGAGGGTAAGAAGGTTGTTTTGGTGGTTAATTCGGATATTTTTGGAAATAATTTGGCGAAAATTTTGCGAAAAGAAGGGGCGGAAGTTGAGATTGTATTTGCCGATGATGACAAATTGGCGGAAAAGGTTAGGAAGGGGGATTTGCTGATTACCGCCGTTGGCAAGAAGGGGTTGATTACCGGAGAAATGATTAAACCGAATGCGACGGTGATTGACATCGGAATTGTTAAAGAAAATGGACGAATTTACGGTGATGTGGATTTTGAAGAAGTGAAAGAAATGTCTGCGGCCATTACTCCGGTGCCGGGAGGAATTGGACCGATAACGGTGGCCAAGGTTTTGGAAAATACCAGAAAATTGCACAAGAAAAGACGAGGGGTTGTTTAATTTTTAAAAGTAATAAGATGACAAATATGGGAGAGGTGGGTGTTGTTGGCAGTGAAAGTAAGATGAAAAATGCCGATTATCAAAAAGATATCTTGCCGAAACTGAGAGATATTAAGAGTGCACTTGAAAGATTAAGTGACTTGGTAACAGAAGATGAAAATTTGCGGAAAATAATTGGGGAAAAAATATCAACCGGAGAATTGGTTGATAGTAGGCGTTCTCACAATAGAAATACATATAATTTTCATTTAAGTTTTTGGAAAAAATTAGATAGACTTCTAAAAAGAGATATGGAAGGGAATGCTGATGGAGATGAAGAAAGCATATTGGAAAAATATGACAAGAAAGAGATGGAAGATATTGCCGGTAAAATCACAAAAATATTAAAAGAAATTAATGAAAATATCGGTTGGATTTATTTGCAATATCGAGATTATGTGTTAAAGATAGTGCATAAAAGCAAAGACGAGTTTATGTTTTTGGATAATGAAGAGATAGAAAGTGTTGCTCTGTGGAAATTGCTGGTGTCTATTGAACAATTTGACGAACACAAGGGGAGTAAATTTAGCAGTTTTTTGACAAATAATATTTATAGAGCGCTTTTTCAAGAAAATGGAAAAAACATGGTGCGCAGATTAACCGGAATACTTAATCAGCAGGGAGTGAAAATAAACCAGAAGGAAGTGAGTAAAATTTATGATTTTGTGGGAGAGTATAAGAATAAACTAAAAAAACAAAATGAAATGATTGATGAGAATATTGAAGATTTAACGCAAAAAGTACAGAGGGAATTTGGGTTGGCTCCTGAAATGAGTTTAAAAATTATACGAGTAATTTTACAAAATATTAGAAATGTTAAACCGGATAGGAGTATATATCTTATTGATCATTACACTGGGGAGGAAAAGTTTATTCCTGATGCTGTATTGCACAATGAATCAAATAGGCAAGGTGGACAGGATGGTGTAATAGGGGAATATTCTCTTGACGCTATAAGTAATGGAGGTGTGGAAGAAAGTGTGCACAAGAAGATGGTAGGGGAATTAATGAGGGAGGTTTTGGAGGAAGTAGTTTCTTTGGGGGATGAAAAAAGAATGGCAATTGTAACAGATAGATTATTGATGAAAAATGGCGAACAGAAAACCTTACAGGAGTTAGCGGATAGGTTTGGTGTTAGTCGGGAAGGAATGAGACAGGTAGAGAGCGATGTTTATAAAAAAGTGAAAAAAGCATTGGAGAAGAGAGGGTATACCCCAGGGGATTTTTTGTAATTTGCATTATCTAAAAGGTGATTGTATAATAGACTTGCTCTGTAATTTACAAATTTAATAATTAAAAAATAAAATTATGTTTAAATTTTTCAAAAAAAAGAAAATAAGTGATGATAAAAAACAAGTTGTTTCGGAAAGTGGAAAAAATGAAGAAGATGTAAAAAGAGGTATTTCTGAGGAGGGCGTTGTTGACAGTGATAAACAAAGTCAGGGACAAAACGATGATAATCAGGGGAGTATTCAAAATGATCAAGGGCAGAGTGATGATAGTCAAGATGAAGAAAAGGAGGAAGATTCCGCATCGGTGGGATCTGATGATATGATGGCGGCGGCTATGAGTGGAATGTTGAGCGGAGGAGGCGATATTTCGGAGATGTTGAAAAATATTGATACTTCCGGAATGTCTCTGAAAGAAAAGATGGGTTTGAAGATGTTACAAAAGATGCCCAAAAAGAAGCAGGAAGAAATTCTTCGTCAAGCTCTAAACCCACAGGAGTTATATAAACATAAAGATAAAGTTTTGGCGCAAATAGATGCCATGGTAAAAGCGGGGCAGATTGATAAAGGGCAGGCGGAAGCGGTCAAGGCACAAATGGGGCTAAGATAATTAGGGGATTAGGCGTCAAGAAAATCAAATAAGACACCCTCTTGGAAAATCGGATTTTTTGAGGGTGTTTTTTGTATTGAGGGCGATTTTGTTTTCGGTTTTTAGTTTCCGGGCAATTTTAATTGTTAAGTGGATTAAGAAAGTGGTTGTTACGCCTTCCAAATTTATTTAGTACTTTCAGATTCTTTAACTTTAATTAATTTGATAAAATTTTGAGGACGGTTGGCAATGTGTAGTTGCCAAGCAGGTTGATTTATCAGTGGCGGTTGAAAATATTTGAGAACATCTAAATGATTACCTTTTTCCGAACTGGAAGTGGGATGTTTAATCAGTGAGCCGCGACGGGAAATTAACAAGTAGTCGGGAATAGCGTAGTCAATATATATTTTGGAACTGCGAATACATTTACCAACAAAAAATTGACAAAGACCTTTGCGGTCAACCCAGACGATTAAATCTTGAGCGTTGGGTAGAGAGTTTAGATATTGAGCGGCTTCATAGTAGCCGTAACCCCAAGAATCGGTTACCAAATATTTTTGAGGTAGGATAAAATTGGTATAGTTAAAATAGAACGGTTTAATGTTCCAGAGGGTGATTAGTTGGATAACTAAAATAAAGATAAAACCGGCGATAGTCGGTTTTATGCCGGATAATTTCGGGAATTTTATTTTGAGTTTATCATAACAGTGGGATAATCCGAGGGCGGTAAGAACGGTAAAGGGAACATAGAGCATTAAGCCATAACGAACATTGACGAAAATATTTGCCAACAACCCACCGATAAAAAAGATGAAAGGAATAAAAGCGGTGAAATAAATAAACCAAGAGTATTTGATTTTTTTTGCAGTTAGAAGTAAAAAAGATGTTAAAAATAAACAAAGGATTGTCAACGGCTGAAGGGAAAAGATGAAATTTTGTGCTTGGACTAAAAGGGCTTTACTCCAGAAAATCAGAGAAGGATCTGAAGAGAATTGGGGAAAGGTTAATTTGCCTCCACTACGGGAAGTTTCTTTTAAGTTGTCTAAAGAAAATAAAGAAGTGTCACTCCAGGCATTAAAAAAGGAAAGAAGGAATAAAAGGATTAATAAGCCGGTGGATAATTTTAAAACGATAAAAATAGGTTTGGGATACTTTTGGAAAAAAGATGTTAAAAGAGGGGGGAGGAAAATGAAGAAGAGGGTAAAAAGGAAGAGAGAGATAATGTAAAAAGGAATAGTTTTGGGCGAGATGAAGGAATTGAGGTGAAATAATTTGAGGATTATTTGCCAAAGAGGCGTGAAAACCGGAGAGGCGGTGGTGCCATAAAAAAAGTATCTAATATTAATTAAAGTAGCCGGCATAAAAATAATAAATGTTAACCAGCTGACAAGAGTGATGATTGATAGAATTAAAGGATAATTTTGTTGAGGGGAAAATTTATTTTTTGGTCGGGAGATGGTGTGCATTAAAAACAATAACCCATAAAAAACAAACAGGATGTTGGCAGTGTATTTGGACAGCAGGGAAAGGCCGGTCAAAAGGCCGGTTAGAAAAATGAATTTCTTCTGCCCGGTTTTAAGCAGGGATAAAAAAGCAAAAATGGCAGTTGCGGAAAAACTCCACAAGAGGGCGTCAGGGTTTATTATTTGGGAAATGCCGATTAAAATAGGATTGGTAGCAATAAGAATGGTACTGAGTGTGGCAATTCTTTTATTAAAAGCGACGGAAAGGAGATAGAAAATTAAGGGGAGCATAATTAAGCCATTGAATAGTAATAAGGGTAGACGAAGAGATAGATTGATTTTGGGTGTTTGTTCTGTTTTGAAAATGGAATAGAGAGTGGTGTAGCCGTTTTTCTTTGGTCGTAAAAATTTTTGTTCTTCCTGAGTGTTTTTATGCTGAAGAGGGTCGGGAGAAAACGGTAAGCCCAGTCCGGAGATAAGAGCAACAGTAACTCCCGGTTTGTCATTGATTCTGGTTTTTTTAAGATTTTTTTCTTGCCAGCCTTGAAAATATTTTTCAATGCGTCCATATTTCCAAAAGTGTTCGTCAATTGTTTCAAATTTGGTTAAGTGATACAAACCAAAAGACAAAAAGATACTAATGGACAAGAGTAGTGGAAAATATTTTTTGATAAAATTATTCATTTGTTAACAGCAAAGATTTATTTAATTAAGGAGAGGAGTAGTTGATTTTGTCCAAACGGTGGAAGAGTTTTTAAATGGTGATTTCTCAGTAAAAAATATATTTATGTTTTCCAGCCGAGGATTGAGAACATTTACAATTTTGGAGCGTTGTTCTTGTCCGGCTTTGATATTGCGGAGAGTTAAATTTTTAATCGGTAATTCTTTCAGGCCATCAATAAAAATGGCTCGGTTGCTGGATTTGGTTTCGGCGTTTTGCAGGGAGATGTTTTCTATTTTGGGGTAAAGTTCCGGAGAGGGATTGGTTTTGCCAATGGCCTCTTTATAATGATTGTTAATTTTTATCAACTCATCTGTTAACTTCTCGGCTTTTAGTCCATCGAGGTTTATATTTTGTACATAACCACCTCGACCGGGACGGGTTTTGATTCGTAACCCAATATCGGCTTTACTGATATTGATGTTTTTTATATCAACATCACTTATTCCCCCGCTCATTTCACTGCCGATTACCACCGCTCCGTGGGCATCGTGTACGGAAATGTTCCGAACGGATACTTTTTCCGTCGGTTTATCGATTCGACGACCATCATGATCGGAGCCGGATTTTAGAACGATGGCATCATCACCGGTAGAGAAGATGTTGTCTTTGATGATAACGCCGGTTGATGAATCAATAACCAATCCATCGGTATTGGGGCCGTTAGTAAGAACGGTGAGATCTTGAAATAACAGATTGTTACTATATAAAGAATGTATAGTCCACATAGTGGAATGATCAATGATGATATCGCTCAAGACAAAATTATTTGAATTATAGAGTTGCAAGAAGGGAGGGCGTAAGCCATCACTCTCTTTGCCAAAAACCCTTTCTTTCAGAGGGGTATTTTTTTTGGAATATTTAAAGAGGAGTTTTTTGGCGGGTTTTTCCACCTTGTCCCACTTATGCCATTTTTCCGGTTCTTGGAGAGTAATTTTACCTCCGCCGATAATTCCGCCATTGGTTAGATTGTCAAAATAGAGGGGGGCGGAGAAATTTATCAGTTCATATCCTTCAAAACGGGATGGTCGTAGGGGTAGATATAATTTTGGATTATAAACAAAGCTGAGGGTGGCTTCTTTGTCAAGAAAGACCCAACTGTTGTTGTTGTGAAAATATAGTCCTCCGCTAAACCATTTGCCGGCGGGGATGAAAAGGGCGTGCTGTTCATCAACGCAAGAATCAATGGCTTTTTGAATGGCTTGTTGGTTGGCGGGGGCTTTTTCCGGACTATCGGCTATCGCTCCGAAATCTTTAATATTGCAAACACCCGTCGGAGAAGTTGAAGAGGAATTGTCGGGTAGAGAAAAAGAAAGTGGGTCAAGATAGAATGATGGATGAGTAATTTTAAAATAGATGGACGGACCATTGAAAACAATGATCAGTACAAGGATAAAAATTTTCCAGTTTATTTTTGTAAAAAGCTTTTTCATTGACTGTTGATAAATTGAATTATTAGAGAGAATAAATATCGGAGGTCTTTGCCGTTTCCGGAAAAGTTTATTTTTGTTGGTCGGGGAGGAGGTGGTCAATTTTATATTTTTCTCCCGACACTATTTTAACATAATTATCTTGTCGTTGACCGGGATGAACGACGAAATCCGGATTGGGGTCGTCGTAAATTTTTTCCAAAGCCAAGGGGAATTTGTCCGTTCGTCCTCCGTAAACCTCCCAAAGAAATAACATTTTTTGACGACGGGCTTTAGATACGGCAAAAAAATCATAGTTAGGACCATGCTTAAGAAAATCCCTTCTTTTGATAGAGCGATTGCATTTTTCTCCGACAAAAAATACACAAACTCCTCGTCGATCAGACCAGATGTTTAGATTTTTGGCATTGGGTAGAGAATTTAGATATTGAGCGGCTTCATAACTGCCATCCCCCATATCTTTGGGATTAATTAAATGATTTTGAGGGAGAAGGGAACTATTGTAACTAAAATAGAATGGTTTAATTTGTCGCAGGGTATTTATTTGAAGGATTAAAAAGATTAGAATTAGCAAATAGAAAATGGTATTTTTAAAAGAAGGAAGTTTTTGGGAAAATAATTGCCAAAAGTAATACCAACCCAAAGTTGCTAAAATAAACCAAAGGGGCAAAAGGGCGATTTGGTAGCGTAAGGTGGGAATAACTTTGCTGAAAAGCGAAGCGCTGTAGAAAACAAAAATAAAAAATAAAATAGCCCAAAAGTTGTAAGTGAATTTTGAGGAGAGTTTTGAGAGAGTTTTGTTTTTGAGGGAGGAGAGAATTTGAACGAGGAGGGCAAAAAGAACTCCCAATAAAGCCAATGGATTTAAGGCAAAAAGTGGCACATAGAAAGCGGTCAAAAGGGATTGCCCAAAAGTTGCTTTACCTCGCAAAAGCATTGTTTTGGGAGAATATAGGATTTTTTCAAAAGGTAGAGAGTGTTGAGGAGTGTAGGTGTAATAAAGAACAATTAAAACAATAAATAGAAAAGTTGTCGGTAGGATAAAAGTGATTATTTTTTTTAAAAAAGATATTTTTTTTGTAAAAAGGGCGAAAAGTTTGCAGTTATTGAAATAGCAATCCAGAGCTAAAAAGAAAATCAAACCGACAAATGGTTTCCAGACTGGAAGAAAGGCCTGACTCCAAAGAGTCCCTATTAAAAGACGACTCGGTTTTACCCAAACTCCCGGATAAAGAATTGTAAAAGTAAGCAAGGCAAGCAGGGTTATTTTGAGTAAATCACTGAAATTTTGTTTAAGGTATTTAGAACATTTTTTTAACTCGGAAGAAGGCTTTTCGTTCCAGAGGACTTTCCAAAAAATTAAAGCGATGAAAACGGGAAATAATATATTGGCAATATATTTTGTCAAAAGAGATAGGCCCAGTAAAATCCCGGTTAGATTTCTCAGTTGTCGGGATGGTTTTTGTTGATAAGCCAAGAACGACAAAAAGGAGGCGGGAATGAAAATCCAAGAAAGGGCATCGGGGTTGATAATCCGACTGATGCCCAACAAAATCGGTGAAAGTCCGATTAGAATTGCAGATAAAAGAGCTATTTTTTGATTGAACGACTTTCGGATAATAAAGTAAAATAATAAAATCAAAAGAGTGCTAACAATTAAAATCGGCAGACGCATTATTTTAAACATTTGCACAAAAGATTCCTTGTCGGTAATTGGTTCTTTGAAGTCGGAAGGGGTAACGAAAAAAAGGGAGGGTATGGAAATGATTGCCAAAGTGATGCCGGGTTTATCGCTGGGCTTGGTGTGTCCCCAATCAAATTCTTTGATGTTGTTCCAATATTTTTCCAAACGCTTTTCTTTGCCGTAAGTCCAAAGTCTTTCGTCAACATAGGATTCTTTTCCCAGATGGTAGAAACCGAAAAAGAATCTTGTTGTTAAGACAACTATTAGAATAAGTGCCGTTAGTAGGGTTATTGCAACGGGTTTTTTTGAAGATGTTTTTTTCATAATTTGTCAGTAATTAACTGAGTTCTATTATAGCATAGAAGGGGAGGTTTTCAAATCAAAAGTTCAAATAGGCATTCGCCGGTAAGACCAGCATTCGTCGGTCGGGAGTTGATAAGGTTAAAAGTTGTAAGGAGGTATTTTGAAGATGTTTTTTTGCGTACTACCATATTTCGAAATATAAGTAGTGGCGGGTAAAAATAATAAAAGTAGTAGTGGTATATGTTACCACATTTCGAAATGTGGTAGTGGAAATGTGGTAGTGTTGGAAGAGTAGAGGTAGTGTTGATAAATTTTTTTCAAAAAGTCGCAGACTTGGGAGGATTGGGGAAAAACGGAGTTTGGAAGTAGTTCCTTTAGCTAACCGGTTGAATTGGGAGTTTGTTGAATATAATTTTATTAGATGGTATAATGAAGGCGTGATGGAAGTTTAAGATATTAGTTATATTAAAATTATATTAAAATGAAAATAAAACAAATTAAGGCTCGGGAAATTTTAGATTCTCGGGGAAATCCAACAGTAGAGGTGGAAGTTGTTGCGGAAGAGAAAAAAATGTTTGGCAAAGACCGGACAATAAAGTCTTGGGCGGGAGTGCCGTCGGGGGCATCCACGGGAGATTTTGAAGCGGTGGAATTAAGGGATGGTAATAAAAAGAGATTTCAGGGGAAAGGTGTTTTAGGGGCGGTAAAAAATGTTAACGAAACTATTGCTCCGGTTTTGTTGGGGACGGAGGTGACTGAACAGGAAAAAATTGACCGAATGATGATTGAATTGGATGGTACGGAGAATAAAGGAAAGTTGGGAGCCAATGCCGTTCTTGGTGTTTCTATGGCGGTGGCTCGCTTGGGGGCAATGAGTCGAGGAGTTAAATTGTTTGAATACATAGCAGAGTTAGTCGATAGAGAAGTGACAAGCTTGGAGATTAGTCGGCCGTTTTTTAATGTTATTAACGGGGGGAAGCATGCCGGTAATCAAATCGCTTTTCAAGAATTTATGATTTCACCGAACCTGGGATCTTTTCAGGAGAATTACAGGGCCGGTTCGGAAGTTTATCACAGTTTGCAGAAAATTTTAAAGGAAAAATTTGGCGGAGTGGCCACTTTATTGGGTGATGAGGGCGGTTTTGCTCCCAATAATTTTATTCGGGAGGGTGAGGCGCTGGATATTTTAATGGAAGCGATTGAAAAAGCCGGTTATGAAAAGAGGGTGGATATCGCTTTGGATGTGGCGGCCAGTGAATTTTATACGGAAGGAAAATATGATTTGGGATTTAAGATGGAGGAGGCAAATTTAAAAACCGTGGAAGAGATGATTGAAATTTATAAAGAATTAGTCGAAAAATATCCGATTATTTCCATTGAAGATCCTTTTGACCAAACTGATTTCAAGGCCTTTGCTCGTTTGAGAAAAGAAGTGGCGGAAAGAAAGGTGCAAATTGTGGGAGACGATTTAACCGTTTCTAATCCCTTGAGGATTAAAACAGCCATTGCTCAAAAATCTTGCAATGCCTTGTTGTTAAAATTAAATCAAATCGGATCGGTTACGGAAGCGATTGAGTCACACCTATTGGCTCGGGAGTCTGGCTGGGAAACGATGGTTTCTCATCGCTCCGGGGAAACTACTGATGATTTTATCGCTGACTTTGCCGTGGGAATTGGCGCCGGACAAATAAAATCCGGAGCAACCGCTCGGGGAGAAAGAGTTTGCAAATACAATCGGTTGGAAGAAATTGAAAAATTAATTAAAAATTAAAAATAAAAGTTAAATAGATGAAGAAAATAATATGTGTCGGTTCGGCAACCAGAGATATTTTTTTGGGAGTAACCGTTCCGGATAAAAGTCCGGAAAGAATTTGCTTGGAAGCCGGCAGTAAGATTTATACCGATAGTTATCGAGAAACTGTTGGCGGGGGAGCGGTTAATGTGGGAGCGGGGCTTAAAAAATTGGGTTTCCGCAGTTTTGTTTTTGCACGGACTGATAAAACCGTTGCCGGCAAGTGGATTCAAAAGCAAATCGGTAAATTGAAATTAAAGAAGAATTATTTACAACAAAGCGGAAAAATTCCCGGAGAGACTTCCGTGATTGTTGCCGATAGTATTGAGCGGGACCGAGTGATTTTGCGAAGCGGTGATTCGGTGGAAAATTTTGATTTATTAAAAGCTTGTCGAAAATTTAGGGAGCGAGTGGATTGGATTTATCTTAGTTCGCAAAAGAAAAACCATCTGGAGAATATGGATATTTTGACGAATTTTGCCAATGAAAAACGAGCAAAAATCGCTTTTAATCCTTCCAGTTATCAAATTGAAAACAATGCCGATGAACTTTTGGGTAAATTGGAGGGGATCAATATTCTGTTTGTCAATTTGGATGAAGCAACAAAACTTTTGGGAGAAGATGTGAAAAAATATCGTCAAGAAGGAGGAGTGCTTTTGGAAAATTTATCCGGCTTGATAGAAAAGATTATTTCTTTCGGAGTTGAGATAGTGGCGGCAACCGATGGAGCTAACGGTGCTTGGGTGGGAGCGAAGGTGAGTGGAGAGTTGATTGTTTATTATTTACCGGGAGAAAAAATTGAAGAGTTGAGGGATACGACCGGTGCCGGAGATGCTTTTGTAAGCGGTTTTTTGGGAATGTTTATTTTTGACGAAAATGAATTGGAAATGAAATTCACGGAGAAATTACAAAGGGCTTTGGCCGGTGGTTTGGTGAATAGTTCGGCGGTAATTCAAGAAGTGGGAGCGACAAAAGGATTTTTAAAGGAAAGCAGGTTAAAGCGAGCGGTTAAGAAAAAATTGAAAGATATTCAAGAGGTTTAGGAGTTGCTTTTTGGAAGCAGTCCTTTTTGATTTTCATTGATTGTTTTGCTTAATTTAGGTTTGCGCTTTTTGAAGTTTCGGGCGGTGGTAATTAATAACTGACAATCGGTAGCTTGTGAACAAGTTGAAGAAAGAGGTTGAAAAGAGGAAATAGAAATAATCAAGGTTGTTTTTTAAAAAGGAATTAATTTACATAAGTTTGTTTTTTTATGAAGAAATCAAGTGCTGTTTTGTTGATGATGATTTTGTGTTTTCCTTTTGTTGTTGGTGCAAAAGAATGTTATGTTGGTGAAAATACTTGGAAGGCACAAACCTATAATACGATTCAGGGAGCGTTATCTCATTACTGTCAAGATGTTTTGGTAAAGGGGGGTAGATATAGGGAGAATATTGTTATTCCAAACGGGGTGTCCGTGGAAGGCGTTGAGAAGCCTGTTGTAATTGAAGGGAGTGTGGAAATGAATGACTTAAGTCAGTTGCGTGGCGTCGAGATTAATAATTTAAAAAAAATGTCTTTGGGACAGGTGATTACCGGCTTAAAGATAAACTCGGGAGCTAAGGTTGTTGTAAAAGATGTAAGAGTAACTTATTCAGACATCGGAATTGAAGTGATGGATGGCGGTAAATTAATTTTAGCCAATTCTGAAATTTTTAAAAATAGAAAAGGTATTTACGTACGACAAAAAGGGGAGGTGGTTGTGGGCAATAATAAAATTATTGACAATCTGGAAGAAGGAGTGGATGTGCGAGCACAGGTTGTTGGCGTGATAAGTGAAAATGAAATAATAAATAATGGAGAAAGTGGAATAGAAGTGATTGTCGGAGGAACAAATTTAAAAATAACCGAGAATGTTATCAAGAAAAATCGTGCCAGCGGAATTACTCTTCAGTTTTATAAAGATACTCCTGATTTGGGAAACTTTTTAATAGGGGGGAATAAATTTATTGAAAATGATAATTATGCCATTTCTTGTCAGAGACCGGGAGGAGGAAGAACAATAAAAAATTATTGGGACCAGTCGGTAGTTTTTGAATACAATGAAGCTGTTAATAATAGAGAAGGAGAAATTAATAGTAGTTGCAAGTTCAACGCTTCTAAGAGGTGGGAAATGTACAGGACAAAGAAAGCTCAAAAAGTGCTTAATAAAACCTTGAGAGAGGTTAAGGAATTTTACGGAGGAATGTCAGAGAAGGAAATAGCGTCTGTTATAAATGGGAGAATGAAAAATGATAATGATTTAAGTCAACCGGATGGTTGGTGGAAACAAATTATAGAAGATAAAGAAAAAGAAACTGCTGATGGTATTGTTCAAGATTTGGAAAATAAATACAAAGAACTTCAAGATAAGAATGAGAGAGAGTTAAAAAAAGTTTCTCAAATTAAAATAATAATTTTTGGAGCGGATCCGCAAACCAAACAAAAATTGAAAGATAATTTAGAAGAGTGTTTTTCTTTTGTTAGAAAAACACAGAGGCGAATTGGTCGAATGGGAGTGGGGTATATCAAGACGGATACATTAAAACGAATAAAAAAATTCGAGCAGTGCCATAAACTACAAGTGGCATATGAGAGATATGGAGAAAATCAAGGGTTGATTTTTTCAGTAAGGAGGTTATTTCAAAAATAAAATTATTGAACAATAGTATTTTTAAATTTTTTATGGTTTGGATGTTTTAGTATTTTAACCGTGATGAATTTTAACTGTGATGAATTGGTCGACTTAAAAATTTATTGGAAAACAAATTTAATACATAAACAGATGATTGTAAAGTTATTGAGTGGCTTATTGTTTTTAGCCGTAAGTGCAAGTGGATATTTTTTGTATAAATATTTAGGCGGTCGTGTTGAGGATGACAATGCATTGCGAGTGGGAATAATAACGGATGTTCAATCTTATGCTCGTAGAGATAAGCAGACGGGAGAGTGGGAACTAAGTTGGCGAATTAAGGACCCGTTAGAGAGATTTGTAAAAAAAATGAATAAAGAATTTAGACCGGATGTGGTAATTGATTTGGGTGATTTTATTGATGGGAAGGATCATAGAGCGTATAAAACTTGGCAACAGACTGAAAAGATTATAAATAAGTTAACGATGCCGGTGTATCATGTTTTGGGAAATCATGAGACGGGGAGATTTGAAAAAACGGTTTGGCTGGATTTAGTGGGATATAATAATACTTATTATTATAAAGATATTACCAAGGGGAAGATTTCTTACAGGTTGGTGATGTTGGATAGTAATTTTTTTCCGGATGGTACGGATACCACTCCGGAAAAAAGATATTATCCGGGATGTATCAATGATGAGCAATGGAATTGGTTGGAGTCGGTGTTAAAAGAGGCACAAATTGAGGAAAAGCATGTTTTAATTTTTATTCATCACCCTCCGTTAAATCTTGACTCTTGGCCTAATTGGGGAATTTTTCCTCAAGGAGAAAAGATGCAGGCATTGTTTGAAGAATACAATATTCGAGCTGTTTTTGCCGGGCATATAGAACAAATGTGTTATGAAGAACATGAACAAATTGAGTATTTTGTTTTGCAAGGTTTTTGGAAGGATAAAGAGCATTTAAAGAAAGAGTATCGCTTTGAAAATGCCGGTAATTTTTATTATGTTACCGTTACTCCTGATGATATGGAGGTGAATTCGGAGTATAGAGTTTTTAAAAATAATGAATGTGATAAAGAGAATATGATAGGATGGAAAAGAGAATTGATTAGTGGGAGTAAAAAATATGATTGTCAAGATGGCCATCAATTGGTACAATGAGTTTAAGGACAAAGTCATTTTTAAAAAGAGTGATTAAGGGGGCAGGTTTTTTGATTGGAGAAAGATAAATATTAAATCCATAAAAAATATGAGTGTTCAGAATACTGAAAAACAAGTGGAAATTTCGGTAGTGGTACCGATTTATAACGAGGAGGGTAATGTGTCGGAGTTACATCGGCAAATAGTTACGGCTTGCAACAAGTTGGGCAAATCTTATGAAATTATTTTTGTTGATGATGGTTCAACGGATGCTACGGTGGAAAAATGTCGTCGTTTGACACCGTTGATCTTGATTGAGTTGCGAAAAAATTTCGGGCAAACGGCGGCTTTTGATGCCGGTTTTAAACAGTCAAGAGGAGAGGTGATAATCACTATGGATGGTGATTTGCAAAATGATCCGGCAGACATTCCAAAACTTTTGGAAAAAATGAAAGAGGGTTATGATGTAGTTTCCGGCTGGCGTTATAAACGAAAAGATTCGTTCTCTAAAAAATTTTTCTCTCGGACCGCCGATAAGTTGAGAAAAATTTTATTGCGGGACACTATTCATGATTCCGGATGCAGTTTGAAGGCTTATAGAGGAGAGGCCTTGCGACAAGTTGATTTATTTGGGGAAATGCACCGTTTTATTCCGGCTATTTTGGAGCTGGACGGTTATACGGTGGGAGAGGTTAAGGTTTCACATCATCCCCGAATACACGGAGTAACCAAATATAATTGGCGACGATCGGTTAAGGGGTTTGTGGATATGGTATTTATTTGGTTTTGGCGAAAATACGCTTCTCGCCCTTTGCATTTTTTCGGAGGAAGCGGAATTTTGCTGGGGTTGATTGGGACGATTATTTTAATTTGGATGGCGATTCTAAAAATTTTTTACGGAGCATCTTTATCGGAAAAAATTTGGCCTTTAATCGGAGTGTTGTTTGTGGTGATTGGTGTTCAGTTTTTCGTCTTTGGTTTTTTGGCGGATATTCTTATTAAAAATTATTATCAATCGCGAGGAAGGATGAATTACGCTGTTAAGCAAATTAAACGACAATGAGAAAAATTTTATTTTTGAATTATGAATATCCTCCTTTGGGAGGAGGGGCGGCCAATGCCACTAAATATCTTTTGCAAGAATATGCTCGACGGGATGATGTGCAAGTTGATTTGGTAACTTCTTCCATAACCGATAAATATCAGTTGGAGAAAGTTGCTCCGAATATCAAGGTGCATCGTTTACCTATCGGTAAAAAAGAGGGAAAATTAAATTATCAAAGTCAAAAGGAGTTAATTGTTTATACTTTAAAGGCTTATTTTTTTGGACGAAAACTTATTCGAAAAAATAAGTATGATTTAACTCACAGTTTTTTTGCTGTTCCCACCGGGGTGTTGTCTTATTTGTTTAAAAAACAATACGGTTTGTCATATATTGTTTCTTTGCGGGGATCGGATGTTCCCGGTTATAGTGAGCGATTTGCCGGATTGTATAAGTTTTTAACACCTTTAATTAAATTGGTTTGGAAAGAAGCTGATTTTGTTGTAACTAACAGCAAGGGTTTGACGGAATTAGCTAAAAAAACCGCTTCGGAACAAGAATTTTTGCAAATTATCAATGGAGTGGATACCACCTTCTATCAGCCCGGAAAGCGTTCAGAGGATGATTGTCGGAAGGAGTTTAGGATTTTGTTGGCCTCTCGCCTTTCTCAGAGAAAGGGATTTAATTATGCTATTGATGCTTTTGCTCAATTGGAGAAGAAGTATTCGCAAGTTAGGATGATTATAGCGGGGGGAGATGGAGATGCCGGGGAAGAATTAAGAAAGCAGGTAAAAAGATTGAATTTGGAGGAGAAGGTGAAATTTAGCGGAGCTTATTTAAAGGAGAATTCGGCAAAAATTTATCAAGAAGCCGATGTATTTTTAATGCCTTCGCTGAATGAGGGGATGAGTAATAATTTACTGGAAGCTATGGCCGGAGGTTTGCCGGTTTTAATGACGCCGACCGGGGGAGCGGAGGAATTGGTGGTTGATGGGCAGAACGGGTATTTGATAAAAATGAAAGATGTAAATTCCATTGTGGAAAAGTTGGAAAATTTATTGAATAATCCGACTAAGTGTAAGGAGATGGGACGAAATAGTCGACGCTTGGCGGAAAAATTAAGTTGGCGAAGTGTTGCCGATCAATATGTTGATTTATATGAAAAAATATGAAAGGAAGTTACGGAAAAATAATAAGAGTGATAATGGCGGTGGGGCTGGTTGTTTTTTTGTTGCTTAAAGTTGACTGGGGGGAGATGTGGTTAAAAATTCAACAAGCCCGACCCGGTTGGCTTTTGGCTTTTACTTTTTTTTATTTTTTGGGCATTATGATCAGTGCTCGCAAGTGGCAAGTGTTGGCAAGGTTTTTGGGATTTCAATATAAATATTTTTTTTATTACAAAAATTATCTCTTGGGGTCTTTTATTAATAATTTTTTACCTTCTTTTGTCGGTGGGGATACCTATCGTGTTTATCGGTTGGGGAGTCGGACAAATGACTTGAAAAAAAGTTCTTTGACGGTGATTGCCGACAGATTGAGCGGTTTGGTCGGGATAATGATTTTAGCCGGTTTTTTTGCCATTTTGAATTATTCCGCTTTGCAACAGAAAATTGCTGTCAATCTTTTGCTGGCAATTGTTTGGGGAGGGCTTTTGCTGGGGGGAATAACACTTGTTTGTTTTCAGAGTAATTTCGGACAAAAGTTTTTAAAAATTTTACCGAAAGCTTTCGGGGATTATATTAAAAAATTTGTTAGATTTAAAAGTGGCAAAATACTTTTTTCGATGTTCGGCTATTCTTTTTTATTTGCTTTTCTGGGAATTGCCATTCCGAATTTTTTTCTTTTCAAGGCATTTGGAGTGGAGTTAAGTTTTTTTGATTTTTTAAGCGTGGCCTTTTTGACTAATTTAGTCGCTTCTTTGCCAATCAGTGTTGGAAATATCGGTATAAAAGAATGGGCTTATGTTTTTTTCTTTGGGATATTCGGAGTTGACTTAACGGTGGCGGTGGCGGTGGTAATGGTGGCTCGGGTTATTCAAATGTTGGTCAGTCTGTTGGCTTTACCGTTTTATTTTCAAAGCAAAACGGAGTTGATTGTAAACAAAAAATTGAATAAGTAAAAGTTTACCTGTGGATAACTAAGAATTCTTTTGTAAAAATGGCTTAAATAAGCCATTTTTTTGATGTGTTTTTTTTGGAGGAAAAGTGTTGACCGGTGTCGCTTGGTGGGGTATAATGTAAGTGTGGTGGTGAAATGTGGGGAATATTAAAAATTTTTAATTTTCATTTGTCGTTTTTTGCAAAAGTAAAAAACGGTGATTGAAAATTAATCAGCAAAATGTTTATAGGAGAATATCAACATATTTTGGATAGTAAAAAAAGAGTGGCGGTACCGGCTAAGTTTAGAAAGCAATTTAAAAAAGGAATAGTGGTGACCAGGGGGTTGGATGGTTGTTTATTTGTTTACCCTCAGGAAGAATGGGAGAAAATAGCGGAAAAGTTGGGGGCGATGCCTGTGGGAGAAAAGGGTACCAGAAGTTTTATCAGAATGGTTTTGGCGGGAGCGACTGACAGCAGTTTAGATTCGCAGGGAAGAGTTTTAATCCCGGATTATTTGAAGAGGTATGCCAATTTGAACAAGGAGGTGGTGATTGCCGGATTGTTTAATCGTTTGGAAATTTGGGATAAGAAGTCTTGGGAAAAATATAAGAAGGGAGCGGAAAAAAATCAAGATGAAGTGGCGGAGCAGTTGGGACGATTAGGGATGTATTAAAGGACTGTTTCCAAACACCGGTTTTCATTTGAAGTTTAAGTTGAGTAAGTTGAGGGGGGGTAAAAAATGAGTATGAACGAAAAAGAACAGCAACGACACAAGACGGTTTTATTAGGAGAAGCGATTTCGGCTTTGAATATTCAACGAGGAGATATTGTTGTAGATGCGACTTTGGGAGCCGGTGGGCATACTCTTGAAATGACAAGGAGAGTCGGGAATAGTGGCAAGGTAGTGTCCTTTGATTGGGACAAGGAAGCCATTGAACGGTTTATTGAAGAGAATGAATTTACCGTGGTAGCGGAAAGAGATAATGGTGAGATTAAGATAATAAAAGAGAAATCGTTAATTTTAGTTCGGAGTAATTTTAAAAATATTACTAAAGTCATCAAAGGTCTTTATTCAATAGGGGATTTGAATAAAGACCGAGTTGATGGCGTTTTGGCTGATTTAGGTTGGCGAATAGAACAAGTGGAAGATAAAAAATACGGAATGAGTTTTCGGGAGGAAGCACCGTTGAATATGAGATTTGACTTGGAGGGTGGTGGCATAACTGCTCGGGAAATTGTTAATGAATGGTCAGTTGAAGAATTAAAATCTATTTTTTGGGAATTGGGTGAGGAAGGTTTTGCCGAACAGATTGCTCAAGCCATTGAGAGGGAGCGAAAAAGCAAATCAATTGAAACTACTAAGGAGTTGGCGGATTTGATAGCGAGAGTTAAGAAAGAAAAGCGAGGAAAATTAAATCCGGCTACTAAGGTTTTTCAGGCCTTGCGAATAGCGGTTAATGAAGAATTGAGTAATTTACAAATATTTTTGGAACAATCTTTTGATGTTTTGGAGAGTAAAGGGCGATTAGTGATAATTTCCTTTCATTCTCTGGAAGATCGTTTGGTTAAAAATTTCTTTCGGGCAAAGGCTAGGGGATGTGTTTGTCCGAAAGAAATTCCCGTTTGTGTTTGCGGTCAGAAAAAAGAAGGAAAAAGTTTTAGAATTATCAGAGCCGGAGAGGAGGAGTTGCGAAACAATCGTAGAGCGCGTAGTGCCATTTTGAGAGTATTGGAAAAAGTTTAAAAATCAGGAAATATTTATAAAAATAAAAACAAAAATAAATAAATAATGTCAGAGGGGGAGACTTTGACAAAAATGACTGTTTATTTGGGAACCGCCAAGTCAAGTGGCTTGGGGCGGAAAAAAACAAAGAAAAATAGAAACAGGTCCAAAGTTCGTCTGGGAAAGAAACGAGTTGATTTTGCATCTTTAATCCCAATGTTGTTTGGTGTTTTGGTTGTTTTGATTTTATTTTATGCCTTTACCATTAACAGGGTGGCGACCGCCGGTTATGATATTAAGGTTATGGAAAAGGAGATAAGGGATTTGAAAAATGGAAATGATGAGTTGAAAATAAAAATATCGGAATTAAAGTCAATGGCGATTTTGGAAGATAAGGCCTTGGAAATGGGGATGAAAAAACCGGAAAAAGTTGATTATTTAAATGTTACCGCCGGCTTGGCTTTGAAGCAATAAGAGTTTCGATTTGATGTTTAATTTTTGTTAGAAGGGGGAGGTATTAAAATGAAGCGAAAAAACAAAAGGAAAAAAACTTTTAAAAAACCAATATCTCTTTTAAGGTTTTATACGGTGGCCGTGTTCTTTTTGGTTTTAGGTGGAGCAATTTTTTTCCGCCTTTTTTGGTTACAAATAAAGCAACATAATTATTATACCGCTTTGGCGGATAGTCAATATCAAACCGTTAAGGAGTTGAAACCGCAACGGGGAGAAATATTTTTGCGAGGACGGGAGGAGAATTTCGCCGTTGCTGTTAATAAGGAAATACCCACCGTTTATGTTGTGCCCGGAGAAATTGAAAATAAAGAAGAGGCAGTGACGAAATTGGCGGACACTTTAGACCTGGAGAAAGAAATGATTAGACAAAAGGTCTATAAAAAAGATGACCCTTACGAAGTTATCAAGCGAAAGATTTCCGAAGAAGAGTTTAAAAAGATTCGGGAATTAAATATTAAAGGAGTTCATTTTGAGAAGGAGCGTTGGCGTTATTATCCCGGAGGAGAATTGGCAGCTCAAACGATTGGTTTTTTGGGTTACGGACAAAGGGGGTTAACCGGTCGGTATGGAGTGGAGCAGTATTTTGATGATGTTTTGAGAGGTCAAAAGGGTTTGTTGAAAGAAGATCGGGATGTTGCGGGGCGATGGATTTCTATCGGGCAAAGGAAGGTAAGCCCTTCTCGTGATGGAAGTGATTTAGTATTGTCTTTAAATCAGGTTATTCAATTTAAAGCGGAGTTGGCTTTGAAGAATGCCGTTGAAAAACATCAAGCGGACGGAGGAAAAATTATAATTACGGAGGTTGGAACCGGTAAAATTTTAGCAATGGCTTCTTGGCCGACATTTAACCCCAATGAATATTCTCGTTATGAAGCCGGAGAATTTAAAAATCCGATTATCAGTGGTAACTATGAACCGGGATCGGTTTTTAAAATAATTACTATGGCGGCCGGATTGGATACCGGTCGGGTTTCACCAAATACGACTTATAATGATACCGGATCGGTGGTGGCCGATGGTTTTGAAATTAGAAATTCCGATGAAAAGGCCTATGGTCAACAGACGATGACGGAAGTTATTGAGAAATCTTTAAATACGGGAGTGATTTTCGTGGAAAAATTATTGGGACATAAATTATTTGCCAAATATGTCAAAAAATTCGGTTTTGGACAAAAGACCGGCATTACTTTGCCGGGAGAAACGGCGGGAAATATCAGCAATTTAAAAACAAAAAGAGACATTGAGTTTTTTACCGCTTCTTTTGGGCAGGGTATTTCCGTAACCCCTTTGCAATTAGCGATGGCTTACGGGGCTATTGCCAATAAGGGAATTTTGTTGAAGCCGATTGTGGTTGATAAAATTATTCATCCGGACGGAAAGGAGGAAGTGACTGAAATTGAGGAAGTAGGGAGAGTAATTTCTCAAACCAGTGCGCGACAGGCCTCTTTAATGCTGGAAAGTAATGTTCAAAATGGTCACGGAAAATTGGCGGGGGTGCCCGGTTACAAAGTGGCGGGAAAGACGGGAACGGCGCAAATTCCCGATAAGATTAACGGAGGATATTTGGAGGGGGCTACTATCGGAACTTTTGCCGGTTTTGCTCCGGTGGACAATCCCATTTTTGCCATGGTGGTTATCATTGATCATCCTAGAGATGTAGAATGGGCGGCAGCTACGGCGGCACCGGTATTTGGAGAGATGACAAAATTTTTATTGGATTATTATGGAGTGAAGCCGACGGAGGATTATAGCCCAGAGGATTTGGAAATGTTTGATAAAAAACATAATTATTTGGATGTTAAGTTGTCGGAGAAAAAGAAAGAGGATAATTGAGGTATAGAAGAATTACTTCCAAGCCCCGGTTTTTTCCAATCTACGACTTTTTGAAAAAAATTTATAAACCGGCCACCGGTTTTAAGCCCACAAGCCAGACTGGTAGCTCCGCTTCGCCACAAGTCCGGCTTGTATGGAAGTAGTGGTCGGACCACTGGATTCCCAGTGGTCCGACCACTACGCCGTCCGGTTTTTTATCTAAAAATAGTGCTGATAAAATATTATTAAAAAAATATTTAAGGACTATAATCACCCTAATAGGGTGATATCAAAAACGGAGTTTGAAAGCAATCCCTTTATGTGTGGCTATAGTTTTAAAAGTGTGTTAAGATTAAAAAAAATAATTATAAATTTAAAACAAAAATGAAAAAAACAAAAATAGTGGCAACTATCGGTCCGGCTTCAATGACAAAGGTTAAATTAAGAAAGATGGTGGAAGCGGGAATGGATATCTGTCGATTAAATTTTTCCCACAGTGATCATTCCTGGCATAAAAAAGCCATTAACAACATTCGACAGGTGGAGAAAATCGTTGGTAAAAAAATTGGGATTTTAGCTGATTTACAAGGACCGAGAATTAGGGTTGTCAATCAAGAGGAGTTGCCAATGATAAAGAATAAAAAAATTTTTATTACTGACAAAGACGGTGAAAATAGGAGTAGGAGGAAAAATAAGCTTATTTTTGATTATTTGGATATTGATAAAAAACATATTGGTTTTGTATAATGGGACTTGAAATTGATTTATTAAAAAATTATCCAAAATCACAAAGAGATTTAAAAAAAAGATTAGATGAAAAAACAGAAGAAGATAGAAAGTTAGCTAGGTTATTTTCGAAAGAGTTTTTTGATGGGAATAGAAATCATGGTTATGGTGGTTTTAGTTATAAT
>CAYORE010000102.1:0-3185 GCA_964406325.1 uncultured Bdellovibrionales bacterium
TTCTTAAAAGTAAGGTTGTTAGAGAATTCATGATAAAGTTGAATTTTAAAATCCTCACCTACTTCCTCATTTTTTTCTCTTTGCATCGCTGAAACAATATCTTCGTCAGAAGTTTCCATTTTGCCACCAATAAAAGAGTACACTCCATCGTAATCATTTTCTCCTTTTCTTCTGCATAACAAAACCTTTTTTAAATCTGATGAAAAGACTACTATTTTTTGACAATACTGAAAATTGTATTTTTCTTTATTTTCCATATTTTTATTATATTTTTATTTAATTTAGTTGGCTGATAATTTCTTGAATTATCTCTATAAATTGTTATTCCTTTTAACGGCAATTTAATAGAAGTTTTGATTATTTCTTTAATTTGCCTAACTGTTGCATTTTCGTGTATGTTTATAGTTTTTGATATTGATTCATCAACAAATTTTTGTATTGAAGCAGTCATTAGTAACTGATTTTCAGGAGAAATGTCTAACATTTCTTCAAAATACGGCTCAATGGACTGCGAAGCACCGATTAACAAACTTGATCTTCCTGTTGGCGGTAGTGTTATTGTAGCACAATTTCTAATGCCGTTTATCTTGATTTCTTTTTCCAGTTCTAACCATTGTTCATTTGTAACTAATTTAGTTGGTTTTTTAGAGTAATCATTGATAATATTCTCCTCGGATACATATTTTGATTCATTGAATTTCCCAAAAGATCCTCGATCTTTTGCTAATTTAACTGAAGCTTTTTTTGAAATATAGTTTATAAAACTAAATAAATCCTCAGCAACACTTCTAGCTTGTTCGCTATTGTAATCTAATTTTAACTTTTTTAATAAATCTGCAAATCCGCAAACTCCAAGCCCAATTTTTCTTTTATCTTTCGTGATATTTTTACTCACTTCATTTGAATATCTGGAAATATTGTACTCAACTATATCGTCTAAAAATCTTACTGCAAGAAAAATTGTTTTTTCTAATTTCTCATAATCAATTTCATTACTTTTTACAAATTCACCTAAATTTATGTAAGAAAATTGGCATGTCTCTCCTGAAGAGAGTCCTACTTCACCACATGGGGCTAACGATTCATATTCTCCAGCACTAGGAACCTGATTGTCATTATTGAGGCGATCAATAAAAACTAATCCTGGATCACCGGTTTTATAAATAGATTCTGCAATAACATCCAAAATTTTTTCTGTATCAATTCTTTGGCCATTTTTTAAGATTATAAAACCTTTCTTTGAAATTTCTCCTAAAATAGCGTTAGGAATGTTAACTGAAAAATTAAAAACCCATTGTTTATTTTCATCTTCAGTTTTTAATTTTATAAACCCAATAATTTTTGGATGATCAATTGATAATGTGCCCATATTACCAACTGGTCTTAGTTGTTTTTCATTATTCTGACCATCTATTCCAATTTGGTTTAGATATTCTATCAAAGGAATTGGATCTTCCATGTTGTCAAAATGAAATCCTGTGCCCATACCGCTAAAATGAAAATTATCAACTGATTTTTTAATTTCACTCAAGTCTTTATGTAAATTAATTGGGGGAACAGCACATGCAGACAAAGGTGCATTTTTAAACCTTCCTGCATTCATTAATATTGTTGTGCTTGGAATAAGTTTTTGATTTTCCAGTAAATACAGCATCTGTTTTCTGAATTGTGATATTGTTTCTCTATCAGAAAATTGTCTTTCTATTTCTGTAATCACCGATAAAACTCTATTAAAAACATCACGAATTGATTCATTTTTTTTACTAATTCCAAAATTATGTATTTCCTTTTGGTCAAGAAACCTTTTCATTTCCGGCAAGGCTTCAGATGTGTCATGATTTATTTTTTTCATATTGGTATTGTAATTAAATGTGAAATGCGTTTTCGTAGCCATAGTGAAGAAAACCCCTTATTTTCCCTCTTTTAAATTAAAAAAATCAAAAATTCCTTTTTTTAAAGCCCAACAACAAAAATCTTTAAATTTAAATTTTTTCAAAAATATATCGCTTAATGGGCTGCGGTATATCCGAAGTTTTACGAAGACAAATAAATTTGTCGAAGTAAAGTTTCAGATATACCGAGTTATACGAAGTCGCGAAATGACAAGCATAACGAGGCGAAGCCGCAACCCATTATGCAAAATCGCGGAGCGATTTTGCATAACTCACTTTTATCCGAAGTATATTTCGTAATAAAAATAATATATTAACAAAATGCGAAACCTTTTTTTCCACTATCAATTACCACCAAAACCATACCACACAACCTATCCGAAATCAATGAAATCGAAATATTGTCTTTATATTTCTCAATATTGACCGGTGTTGTCAAAGTCATTAAAAATTATCAAAAATCATTGCCAATCTAACAATAAATGGTATGATGAAAATGCAGAAAGAATTATCAATGATAAATGATAAATTATCACCAGTGAGTTATTAATTACAAGGAGAATGGCAAACAACACCAAACAATTTAATATTCCGGAGAAAATTTTAACGGTTTTGCGAGAATTGGAGCAGGCCGGTTTTGAGGCGTTTTTGGTTGGTGGTTGCGTACGAGATTTGATAATGGGACGAGAGCCGAAAGATTGGGACATCACCACCAATGCCAAGCCGAAAGAGATTTTGGAAGTTTTTCCCGATGGAAAATATGAAAATCAATTTGGAACGGTAATTCTGCCGGAGAAATATATTGCCCCTACGAATTCACAAATTAATTACAAATCTACAAATGCCAAAGATGAGGAGCAGACAAAAAGGTTAAAGTCGTTACCTGAAACTGTAAAAATTAACCCAAAAGAAAAAGAAGAGGAAGGTAATATCGGCAATGTGGAAATAACCACATATCGTATTGAATCAACTTATTCAGATCGGCGACGACCGGATGAAGTGAAATTCGCCGAAACTTTGGAGGAGGATTTAAGTAGGAGAGATTTTACTTGTAATGCTATAGCGTTATCCCCGCAAATCTACAAATCAACTACAAATTTACAAATAGTTGAAAAGGGTGGGTGTAAAATAATTGATATATTTAATGGAATTCAGGATATTGAAAACCAAGTAATTCGTGCGGTGGGGGAGGCAGATGAGCGATTTAATGAAGATGCCTTGCGAATGATGCGCGCCGTTCGTTTTGCTTCACAATTGAGCAAGGGAGATGATTTGGATTTTTTAAAGAAAAGA
>CAYORE010000103.1:0-2652 GCA_964406325.1 uncultured Bdellovibrionales bacterium
TTCCTCTCTTTTGGGCTGGGGTTTTGGTTGGGAATGAAATGGCAAAGATTTAATTATGTGGACAAATGTTTGGATATGGGTGGAGGAGTGAATTATGATGCCGGCGGAATTTGCGTGTTAAGAAAATAAAAAATATTTAAAAAATATGAATAAAGTAACAATTATCGGTGCGGGGGCTTTCGGTTTTGCTATGGCTTGGCTTCTGGGGAGGAAATACAAACGAGGAAAGGAGATTTATCTTTATGATGTTAATAAGGAGTGGCTGGAATATATTAAAAAAACCAAACAACACCCGGTATTTCATCGGCAGGCTTTTTTACAGGAGAGCGTTGTAATTTCCGATGGATTATCAAAGGCGGTTGAAGACGCCGATTTGGTTATTTTGGCGGTGCCCTCAAAATTTTTGAGAGAAGCAATGATTTCTTTGCAACCTTATTTAAAAGAAGGAGCGATTTTGTTAAATTTAGCCAAAGGTATGGAGGCAAAGACGGGAAAACGAGCTTCGGAAATTATTGAAGAAGTTATTGAAGGGAGGTTTGTTAACGGTATTTTGTCCGGAGGGATGATTGCCCGGGAAGTGACTCTGGGAAATCCTTTGTGTGCGGAAGTGGCTTTTGCAGATATGGCGATCGCTAAAAAAGTCGGTGAATTTTTAGGTAATGAAAGTTTGAGGCTTGATCCGACCACCGATTTGGTTGGTGTGGAATATGCCGGAATTTTAAAAAATGTAGTGGCGGTGGGAGCGGGAATTTTTGATGGTGCCGGTTATCGGGAGAGTTCCAAATCCGCATGTATTTCTTATTTGGCCGGTGAGGCTAAGCGGGTGGCATTGGATTTGGGGGCGGATGAGAAAACTTTTTTACCCGGTCGGCAGGCTTGGTTGGGTGATTTGTTGGCAACTTGCTTTGGAGCTTCTCGTAATCTGGAATTTGGTCATTTGTTGGGAAGAGGATATGAAAGCAAGAATGCTATTGAGATAATGCAAAAACAAAACAAGTCGGTGGAGGGGTATTTGACTATTGGAGCAATAGCGGAAGTTATTAAGCAACAGCGAATTCAAGCACCTTTATTTTTGGAATTAAACAGAGTTGTTCATCGGGGAGGATTCGGAGGAGATTTTATTAATTTGGTAATGAGTAGTGGTATTTGTCAAAGATAGTGGGCTGGAAATAAGAGGATGGTAGTCGGTAGGCAGTAGGCAGTAGGTAGTAATCGGCAACCAGTTGATTGGTTTGGGTGACAAACGGTGGGGAGATAAAAGGTCCGCGGATTTTAATTGATTTATGGGAATCTATATGATAATATTTAAATACGATTAGTTGATAAAAAGATAATTTAAAGGTATGTTGAATCCAAAATTTATCAGGGAAAATTTAAAAAAAGTGGAAGAAGCCGTTCGGAAAAAAAGAGCAGAGGTTGATTTACAAAAATGGTTAACCCTTGACGAGGAGCGACGAGAATTGCAACAAAAGCTGGAAAGTAAGCGGGCGGAACAAAATGAAGCTTCTAAAAAAATCGCTCAGGCCGAAAAAACGGAACGGGAGAAAATGATTGAGACGATGAGTGCGGTTAAAAAAGACGCTCAAAAAATTGAAGAGGAGTTGGCAAGTGTACAGCAAGAGTGGCAAAAAATTTTAATGAATATACCAAATATTTGCTCTCCGGATATGCCGGAAGGGGAAAGTGATGAGGATAATGTGGAGTTGAAAAAATGGGGTGAAATAAGAGAGTTTGATTTTGATATCAAGGACCATGTTGAGTTGGGTACGGCTTTGAATATTATTGACATTGAAACGGCGGCGGAAATTTCCGGCTCCAGGTTTTTTTATTTGAAAAATGAAGCGGTTTTATTGCAATTTGCCATTGTGAATTTTGTTTTTGATGTTTTAGGTAATGAGGAGATTATTAAGAATATTATTGAGCGAGAGAGTCTTAATTTGAGAACGGTTCCTTTTCAGCCGATTTTACCACCGGTGATGATTCGTAATGAGGTGCAGGAAAAAATTCATCGAGTTTTTGGAGATCAAACTTATAAAATTCAAAATGAAGATTTAAATTTAGTGGCTTCGGCGGAACATACTTTAGCTCCTTATTACATGAATAAAACCTTAAAGGAAGAAGAGTTGCCCAAGAGATTTATCGGTTATTCCACCGCTTTTCGTCAGGAGGCGGGGACCTATGGTAAAGATATGGGAGGAATTTTACGAACTCATCAGTTTGATAAATTGGAGATGGAAAGTTTTACGACGGCGGAAAGTGGAATAGAAGAACAAAAATTAATTGTAGCCTTGCAGGAATATTTGGTGCAACAATTAAAAATTCCTTATCGTTTGGTCCATGTTTGTACCGGTGATACGGGTAAGCCGGATTATGATCAATATGATATTGAGTGTTGGATGCCGGCGCAAAATAAGTATAGAGAAACACATACTTCCGACTATATGACCGATTATCAAACCAGAGGAGTTAAATCTTATTACAAAACTAAAGAGGGGGAGCGAAAATTGTTGCATACTAATGATGCTACCGCTTTTGCTATCGGTAGAATTTTAATTGCCATTTTGGAAAATAATCAGCAAGAAGATGGTAGCGTGCTTATTCCGGAGGTTTTGCAAAAATATATGGGAGGGAAGAAGGTGATTAAGAAATAAA
>CAYORE010000104.1:0-8511 GCA_964406325.1 uncultured Bdellovibrionales bacterium
CGTAATATTTACAGGCAATTATTTAAAAGATACTTTTATCGGAGCTCTGGTGGGCAGTTTCTCTTTTGGTATGGCTTTAACCAGTTATGTTATTGGAGGGGAGTTTTTACAGAAAGGGGTGAGTTTGCTGGCGGTAACGGCTTTTGTAATGACTTGGACAACGGTAGGTATCGCTATGTTACCCCTGGAAGCCAAAATGTTGGGAACACGGTTTGCCGTTTGGCGTAATATTTTGAATTTTATTTTTGCCATTGTAATTTCAATATTGACAGTGGGTATAATCAATCTTTAATTTTCAGTTTTTATGAATCAAAGGAAAGGAAATGATAATAAATTCCAAAACAAAACGGGTGGCAAGGGAGTGCAAAAATTTTGGTTGGCAGTGTTGAGTATTTATTTGATTGCTTTTTTAGTTAACAGTGATTTGGCTTGGCGAGGATTGGAAGTTGCCGGGCAAACTCTGTTAAAAATTTTACCGATTATTTTGTTAATTTTTGGAATAATGGTTTTGAGTAATTTATTTTTGACTCCAGAGAGAATAAAAAAACATGTTGGACATGAAGCTGGCTGGAGGGGGTGGTTCTATGCAATGTTATTTGGAGTCTTGGTTGCTGGACCACCCTATATGCTCTACCCAATGTTAAGAGATATGAAAAAACATGGATTAAAGACAAATTATTTAGCAGCCTTTTTGTATAATAGAAATGTTAAAATCCCGCTTATACCGGCAATGGTCTATTATTTTGGTTGGCAGTTTGCGATTATAATGACAATCTTAGTAATAATTTTTTCAATAATCAGCGGGGTGATGATGGAAAAAATTACGGGAGAGTAGGGTTAGGGAAATGTTTTTTAAGAAAGACAATTTCTTTAAAAAGTAATTTTTTAAAAAGTAATTTTTTAAATGAAAAGGGAAATAATTGATAGCAATAAAAAGGAGAAAAAGACCGGATTATCCGAGAAGGAATGGGCGGAATGGAAGAAGGAACGCAGAAAATATTTGCAGGAAGAAATTTTAGGAGTTGTTTTCTGGTTGGAAAATACCGATATGGATTCCATGACGAGGAGCGAGTTGAAGATAAAGTTGGATGAGTTAAGGTATTATGAAGCGGCTTTAAAAGCGATGGATTATCCGGTAAAAGAAACCAAAGAAATGAACTATGGCGACGGATTGAGAATTAGATTTGTTTATGAAAATCATACTTTGGATCATAACCCGGATGTGATTAAGGGTGTAAAAGCTTGGTTTTATGAGTTGATAAGACCAGATGTAAGAAGTTTATCGGTACTGAAAGAAAGAGAGTTAGCATATGATCTAAAAATAAAAAATGTTGTTAGTGGTTGTGCCGTTAATAATATTCCAATTTATTTAGTGGATGTTAACGGAGAAAGGTTGTGTGATTTAGATAATAAGGATTTCAATAAGATGGCCTTAACTTATAATGTGGCACAACTTGTTAAAATGCTTACAGCGGTTAATGTAGGAAGGGCAGTGATAATTAGAATTTCAGATAAACTGTTTAGAAAGAGACTTAGCAGACGAGATTTTTTGAAAAGCTCGGTTGCTATTAGCACAGGAGCTTTTTTGATGGAAAAGGGCATAGGAGATCTAGTTTTTCCCACTAAAATACCAGACAAACAAGAACAATTTAATATGAAAAGAAGAGTTTCTACACGAGCTATAGAGACAACCGGCTTAGTAGATATAGCAATCCTTTTTCGAAATTTAATTATGGCTATAAAAATTAAAGATATACAGAAAGAATATGAAAGCAGAGGAGAAGAGGCTTATTTTGGAGTACAGGTTGGCAAATATCACTTTGGATTGGAAAATTTATTGGCAAAAAACAAGGAAGAATTATTGGCAATGCTTAAGAAGGTTATTGAAAAGCATAAAAAAGAGTTGGTGAATTTACAAAAAGAAGAAGTGGCTTTAATTACCAGATTAGAAAAGATTAATAACAGATGGATAGAGGAAGATAAAATTGTCTATGAAATCGTCAAGGCCTGCAGGATTGAGAAATAAATATTTTTTAAAAATAAGTTAAATGAATGAAAAAATAAGAAACAAAGAGAATAGAAATCTTACCGGAACTGAAATGATGCGAAGGGTTCGATCGATAACCACCGAAGAGGATAGAATGGTGGGCAGGGATTGTTATGGGTCTGTAGATTCAGCATTAGATAGTAGTGCAAGTAACAACCATTCTGCTGGGGCAACTATGTATAGCACTTTTTATCAGATAATTGATCATCATGAGTCTTTGCGTGAATATGTTGAGAACATTTTGCAGAAACACAAGGGAAGTGCCATTGGAATAGAGTTTGGAGGTTTAGGAATTAATCTATTTAAGAGCTTTACGCCGGGATTTTTTAAACAAAGCATAGGAGTAAGTTTATCTGACTATCGGACAGAAGACGGAAGTCTTGCCGGGACAAGTTATAAAAAATATAAAGATAATCGTGAGCATAATATTATTATAGGCAATTTATTTAAACGAGAAGTATATAATGAGATTAAGATGCTGATTGGTGATCAAAAGGTTGATTTTATTATAGAAAGAATGCTTGTCGGGCTGCAAAATGTTCCCAGGAACTTTTTAGTTGTGATGACAATTTTGCAAAAATGGTATGAAATGTTAAACGAAGAAGGGATAATGTTGATAGAAGTACCAATATTTACCAATAGGGTTACGGATCAATGGGTTAAGTTTTTAAAGAGCAAACATGGAAAAGTTTTGGAGGTGGCATTTGATCCTTTTAGAGGTGCTTTGAAAATTCATAAATTAAGAGGTGCACCGAGACAATTACCAAAGTTTAATTTAAAAATCGCTAGAGAAATGCAAGAACTTAAATCTGGAGATAAGGGGGTGATAACTTTAGGAAAAAAATCTAAATAATTAATGTATAAATCTAAAAAATAAACCAAATAAAAATATGTCTAAGCAAAATATAAACACCCAAGAAAAAGTTTCTCCCATGACCACCTGCGCCGGTTGTCCCATCGGCTTGGTTGCTCGAACGGTGCTCGGCTTGGTTGATGGTCCGGCGGTGGTAACCGGAGCTACCGGTTGTATGGAAGTTACTTCTACAATTTATCCCAACACCTCCTGGAAAGTTCCCTACATTCACAGTGTTTTTGGAAATGCCGGGGCGACCATTTCCGGAATTGAAACGGCTTGGCGAGCCCTTACCGCAAAGCAGTCGCGGATTAACGCAAATGACTACGCGGGACAAACACAAAAAGATAAATCAAAGAAACCAAAATTTATCGCCTTTGCCGGTGATGGCGGAAGTTATGACATTGGTTTACAAGCTTTGTCCGGAGCATTGGAAAGGGGACACGATTTTCTTTTTGTGACTTACGACAATGAAGGTTATATGAACACCGGACATCAGCGAAGTGGGGCGACGCCTTTGGGTGCCAGTACTCAAACCACCCCCGCCGGAAAAGAATCTATCGGCAAAAGTATTCGCCGAAAGGACTTGATGAAAATCGTTACCGCCCATCGTCCGGCTTATGCGGCGACGGCCAATGTCGGTTTTTTGGCGGATTTTGAACGGAAGGTCAAAAAGGCCTTGTCTGTTCAGGGACCGAGTTTTATATTGGTCTTCTCTCCCTGTGTTCCCTTGTGGAAATATCCGGAATCACAAACGATTAGCATTGCCAAATTGGGAACGGAAACAAACTTTTGGCCATTGTATGAATACGAAAATGGAAATTATAAGTTGAATTATGAACCGAAAGAAAAAATTCCCGTAGAAGAATTTTACAAAACCCAAGGTCGGTTTAAACATCTTTTTAAGAGAGAAGATAAAGAGAAAATATTCCAAGACATTCAGGAAGTGACTGATCAAGAGTGGAGAAATATTAAAAAAATGTGTGAGTAGAATTGAAGAAATTAATTAAATGTCCTATGTTAAAATTTATTCAAAAAAATTTATTGACACTAATCATTCTAACCATTGTCGCCGGATTGTTAAATGTAAAATTTTTCGGCGGTTATAAGTTTACTCCATTGATTTGTTTGTGGGCGGCTTTGTTAATGATTTATCCTTCTCTTGTTCCTCTTCCTTTTGAAAAAATTAAGAATATTAATCAGCAACGAAGATTATTGTTCTTGTCGGTCATATTAAATTTTGTGGTGGCACCTTTGGTTGCTTATTTTGTCGGAGGATTATTTTTGCCCAGCGAGCCGGCTTTGCGACTGGGGATTATTCTGCTGGCTTTACTGCCCGGAGGGGGAATGGTTACCATGTGGGCTTTAAAATCCGGAGCGGATATGTTAACTACGGTGGGCATTGTTTTGTTAAATCTACTTCTGGCCATCCTAATCGTTCCCTTTGGTTTATCTTATGCTATGAACCGTTTGTCAATTAATCAAGGAGACAATATTAATCAAGTAAGCACCGTTAAGCAGGAGGTGAATTTCAAACAAACTCCGGAAAATATGTTGTTAGAAAATACGGGGGCGATACCTTGGGAGAGCAATTCGGCTTTAACAATTCCGTCAGACACCGCAACAACGGAAAGTTGCGTTATTGAAAAAGCCAGTCGGGGATTTGCTTCTTGTGATTTTGGTGGAGAGGGTATTACGCCGATAAAAATTGTCATCCCAATTGTTTTTATCATCCTCTTGCCACTATTGCTGGCGTTTCTGACTCAAAAATTTTTATTAAAAAAGAAAGAAAGCAAGCAAGTTGACAAAATTAAGAAAAAATTTGGAGCTTTTAGCAATGCCGGATTATTGATCATTTTATTTATTTTGATGAGCCTGGAAGATAATATAATAATATTTAATCAGGGTAAATTGGTTGGACATATCTTGACAGCCCTTTTGCTTTTTTATGGAATTATTTTTTGGATAGTTTGGTTTATCTATGAGAAATTTTATTTTAATCCTCAGGGCAAGGCCTTGCTTTGGGGAAGTTACTTGCGTTACATAACCTTGGCTTTAGGCTTGGCGATTTCTTTGGTTTATCAGGACCGAACTTTGGAGCCGGTTATTTTGGTGGTAGTATTGTCTTATTTAATTCAAATCCCTTCTTCCTATTTGATAACGAATTTACTAAAAAATCGTTAACGCAGAAAATACAAAACAAAAAACAAGCCGAGTTTTGTCAGAATGTTTTTTTGTGTTAGAATTAAAAACGGAATTTTAAAAATTTAATTTAACGGATTAATCATATGAGTATGGATATTATAATTTTTATAGTGTTATTGGTGGTTTCAGTGTTAGCGATAATATTTTTCGTCAGCAAAAAGATTGGCGATTTAAAAGAGGATTTAAACAAACCGAAAGATGAGCAATCACTGTTAATGCTTCAACAACAACTGGGAAAACTATCGGAAACACTGGATCGGAAATTGGCTCAAGCCAACCAATTGACCCAACAGCAGTCTCAAGAAACCAGTCGTTTTATGAGCAATATCAGTAAAGAGAGTAGGGAAACTTTGGAAAATGTCACTAGAGAGAGTAGGCAATTATTGGCAAAGGTTACCGATCAGTTTAATGAGATGAACAAGTATTCCCAAGAATCAACCAAGCAGGTTATTCATAAATTAACAAAATTGGATGAAACCAATAAACAAGTGGTGGGATTTTCCGAACAGTTAAAAAATTTACAAGACATTTTAAAGAATCCAAAACAACGGGGAGTTTTGGGTGAGTATTATTTGGAAGAAACCTTGAAAAATGTTTTACCACCCAATGCTTACCAAATGCAGTATGGTTTTAAGAACGGGGAAATTGTGGATGCGGTTGTTTTTGTAGACAAAAAAGTTATTCCCATTGACTCCAAATTCAGTTTGGAAAATTATGAAAGACTTTTAAATTGTAATGATCCGGAAGAACGAGAGAAAATTGCCAGAAGTTTTAAGGAAGATTTAAAAAAACGAATTGATGAAACGGCTAAATATGTTCGTCCGGATGAAGGAACGGTGGACTTTGCTTTTATGTTTATTCCCTCCGAATCAATTTATTATGACCTATTGGTTAATAAGGTTGGAGCCACGACCGTATCTTCTCGAGATTTGATTGAATACGCCTTCAAAGACAAGCATGTGGTGATAGTTTCCCCAACTTCCTTTTTGGCTTATCTGCAAACCGTCTTGCAAGGATTGCGTGCTTTGGAAATCAATGAACAGGCCAAGGCGATTCAAGCTAATGTGGAAAAATTATCCAGACATTTGCAAACATACGAAGAGTTTCACGGCAAGTTGGGAAATTCTTTAAATACGGTTGTTAATCATTACCGCCGAACCACCAATGAATTTAAAAAAATCAATAAGGATGTAGTCAAAATCACCGACGGTAAAACTGAGGTTAAAATTGCCGAACAAGATATTCCCAAAATAGAAATTGGATAAATGATTGCTTTTAACTTCTTCTCTTTGAAGAGGCTTGACTTGAAAGAGGGCTGGTTTGTTTTTTTGGGATATTTCCGATTGTTCTTTTTCCGGATTATTTTTGGATTGTTGAGGCGTGATTGCGGAAGGTTAGGGTTGGAAAATTTGACAATGTTTGTATTTTGGTTATAATGATAGAGTTACTTAAAAATAATTTTAAGTATTGGCAAATTTACAGCAATGAAAAAAAAGACTGAAAACAAGAAGGGCGGTGGAGATATTTCCGTAATATCTCTGGCTTGGGATTTGGGTTGGATAATAGCCGTACCGATTGTTGTTTTTGCCACCGGTGGAGCATTATTGGATAAAGTTTTACAAAGTAGTCCCTGGTTTTTATTGGCGGGAATAGGATTTTCCCTGCTAATCACTTCCGGGTTGGTTTACAAAAAAACGGTAGAGGCAATAGGGATATTGAGTGAGGTTGACGACAGTGATGATAAGAAAGAGGGGGAAAACGGTTCTATAAGGAAGAATGAGGAAAATTAAATTTTTCAAAAAAATCATCAGTTTATTTTTAAATTAATTAGTCATTGGGAGGGACAGTCAAATTTAATTTATTGTGATGGAAACATTAATTAAACCATCTTTTACTCCGGAAACCATAGCAATGATTGGTAATTTTCCGATTACCAATTCTCTTTTGGTGACTTTATTGATTAGCGGGATTATAATTATCGTCGCTTTGATTTTGAAGAAAATTCTTAAAGCCGGCGTGCCGGGAAAACTGCAAAATTTGGTGGAAATGGTCTTTGAGGGTTTACTGGATTTGGTGGATAGTGTAACGGGAGATCGTGAGCAAACCAGGAAATTTTTTCCTTTAGTAGCCACGATTTTTATTTTTGTTATTTTGATAAATTGGGTGGAAATTATTCCCGGATTGGGAACGATTGGTACGGAACAGGTTCATCACGGAGAGAAGATATTAGCCCCTTTTCTTCGCAGTGCTGCCGCCGATTTGAATGTTACCTTGGTGATTGCCTTAGTAGCGGTCTTGGCTTCTCAAATAATGGGTATTGCGGTTTTGGGATTGAAAAAATATGCCGGTAAGTTTTTGGTTAGCCCTTTCAAGAAACCGTATTTTGTAGGAACATTTGTGGGAATACTTGAAATAATTTCAGAATTTGCTAAGATAATATCGTTTTCCTTTCGATTATTTGGAAACATTTTTGCCGGAGAAGTGCTATTGACGGTAATGTTAATGTTAGTTCCCTTAATTGTCCCTTTGCCGTTTTTGTTTTTGGAAATTTTTGTTGGATTTGTTCAAGCTCTGGTATTTGCAATGTTGACATTGGTTTTTATGAAAATGGCAACGGAAGCACATTAGATGGCAACTTTAATTTATAACCTGTGCTTTATTAAATCGCGAATCTACAAATCAAGTACAAATTTACAAATATTTACAATCAAAGGCGGCAAGTATTTGTAAATTCGTAGAAGATTTGTAGATTCGCGATAGGAATAAAATTCAAAAAATTATTAGTCCTAAAGTGTGAACTAAAGGTTAATTCACAGTTTATAATTAATAATTCAAATTAAAATTATGTCAGTATCACCAGAAGATGCAAAGATGGTTGCTGAAGGGGCAACACAGAGTGTTGAATCGGCTAAAATGTTTGCCGCCGCCATTTCTATGGGGCTGGGAGCAATCGGTCCCGGTCTGGGAATCGGTATTTTGGCGTCTAAAGCATTGGAGGCCATTGGACGAAATCCGGAAGCTGCTCCCAAGATTCAAACGGTTATGATTTTGGCTATCGCCTTTACGGAGGCCATCGCCATTTACGCTTTGGTAGTTGCGTTGATTATCAAATTTGTGTAGACCTACAAAACTACAAGTCAAATACAAATCTACAAATTCTTAACTTGTAGGTTTGTATGAATATTTGCGGTTTTGTGTAAATTGAAAAGTACATTTAAAACTAAATAACAAATATTTTCAGGAGATGCAGTTAAAATTTCAATAAATTTTAAATGTTGAAATGTCAAAAAGAAAGAATGGAGGAAGTGATGAAAAAAATATGGTGGATTGGGTTTGCAAGTTCACTGATTATTTTGGTGATTGGTTGGATTAAGGAGGACGGAGCGTATATTATTTACGCTTTTAT
>CAYORE010000105.1:0-14857 GCA_964406325.1 uncultured Bdellovibrionales bacterium
CGAACATTTTTAGCGGTTTTGACTGAAGCTTACACAGAGGAGGAGTTAGAAGATGGAAAGACAAGAACAGTTTTAAAATTTCCAAAGAAATTAGCGCCGATTAAAGTTGCTGTTTTTCCTTTGATGAAAAATAAACCGGAGCTTGTAAAAAAAGCACGGGAGGTGTTTGGTGAGTTGAAAAGTGAGTGGATGTGTGAATTTGATGATAACGGAAATGTTGGAAAGAGATATCGTCGTCAAGACGAGATTGGAACACCGTATTGCGTGACAATTGATTTTGATACTTTGGAAACGGGCGAGGTAACGGTGCGGGATAGGGACACTATGAAGCAAGAGCGGGTTAAGACGGAAGAATTAAAAGATTGGTTCTCGGAGAAATTGTGAATATAGTTAAGTAGGTGGCACCTTCTTAATAAAAAATTTTTAGGCGATAAATATCCCATTATATGTTTGTGGGTGGCTTTTGACTTTTTTCCTAAAAAAGATAAAATTAAGAAGTGTTTTAATATTTAGCGGTTGTAAAAATAAAATGAAGTATGCTTATTTCAACGGGGAAATAATTCCGGAAGAAGAAGTAAAAATAAATTTTAACGATCTGGGTTTTTTGCGAGGATATGCTGTTTTTGACGCTATGCGGACGGTTTCCGGAAAACCGTTTTTGCTAAAAGCCCATTTTAAACGCTTGCAAAACTCTGCCCGCTTATTAAATATTCCCTTGGAGATATCGGGAGAAAATTTTGTAGGTGCGGTAGAGCAATTATTGAATAAAAATAAAGAATGGCAAAAGGAAGACGGGGAAAAGGAATTGGTGATTAAAACTGTGGTGAGTGGCGGTGTGTCTGAGAATGGAATTAGGAAAGGCGGAGAGCCAACGGTGTTGATGACGATTGGAAAATTGTCGGCGGTAAGACCGGCCAAAGATTTGTATCGAAAGGGTTGTAAAGTTTTGCCTGTGGAATTTCAGAGAATTATTCCGGAAGCTAAAACCACTTGTTATTTAACGGCAATTGCTCATCAAGAGGAAAAGGAGAAAATCGGGGCGGATGAGATAGTGTATTATTGGCAAGAAGAATTATTGGAGGGAGCGACCAGTAATATCTTTTTGGTCAAGAAGGGAGTTGTTTATACACCGGAAAAAAATATTTTAATCGGCACGATGCGAGACTTGGCTATAAAAATTTTACGAGACAAAGGAATAAAAGTGGTGAAAACAAGGTTGAAATTTACCGAGTTATTTGAGGCTGATGAAGTGTTTTTGACGGGGACTTTTAAGGGAGTTTTGCCTGTTAGGCAAATTAATGATAAAATGGTTGGAGGAGGTGAGATTGGTAAAATAACCGATCGGCTTCAAAGAGAAATTGCCTACTTAGTAAAAGAGGAGGTGTTGTAGCAAAATTATTTTCAAACTCCGATTTTCTTAAATCGGCATTCGCCGGTCAAGATTAGTGTTTGCCGGTCGCGAATTTTAAACGATTTAATATTTAGGGTTTAGTTTGTAAAAATAAAACCGATATTTGTTTCTCGGGAGACAATTTTGATGAATAGGTGAGAGCAACTACAGTTTTTTATTTAAAAGTAATATTGATAAAACATTATCAAAGAAACATTCAAGGATTGTAATTATCCGAATAGGGTGATGCTAAGAATGTAGTTCGGAGGTGGTTAGTAAAGATAAAAAATAATAAAAAATAAAAAACATTTTTAATTTTTAAATATAAAACAAAAATGCAACAACCATTGGCAATTTTTGATATTGACGGAACAATTTTTCGAAAAAATTTACATTTTGAATTGATAAATCAGCTGGTTCTGATGGGTGTCTTTCCTCAGGAAGTTAGAGATCGTTTAACCAGACTGTATTCCCGTTGGCTGGAGCATGAGGGCACTTACGGAGAATACAGAGATGCTTTGGTTAAATTGTATGCGGAAAATATCGGAGGTGTTTCGGTAGACACCGTTAAAATTGCCAGCAGAAAAATGATTGAATTTCATCAAAAGAGAACTTACATTTTTGCGGAGAGGTTGATTAAATATTTAAGAGAAAAGAATTATTACATTATTTCCGTTTCCGGTTCTCCTTTGGAGGCGGTGCGGGAGTTTAATCGGGTTCATTTGAATTTTGATGAGGTTTTTGGAACAATTTATGAAGCGGTGGATGGTTCTTATACCGGGCGGGAGAGTGAAGTGCCGGTAGAAGATAAGGGAAAATTTGTGCGGGAGTATATGCAACGACGAGGTTTTGTCAAAAAAGATTCCTATGGAATCGGAGATACTCAATCGGATGCCGGCTTTTTGAAATTGGTTGATAATCCTATCGCTTTTAACCCCGATCATGAGTTAAAAGCCATTGCCGAGGTGGAAAATTGGAAAATTAAAGTGGAAAGGAAAGATGTGGTTTATGATATTGTTTGAGGAAAAAATCCCACAAGAGTGAATCACCGATTTAATGCAAGGGAAATTTAACCGGATACAAAAAGAATAATTTTTAATTTTTAAAATAAATGAAAAATAAAAATATTAAAAGATATTTATCAATAGGAATTTTGTTATTTACAATGACATTTTTGTTTAGTGCTTGTTCCGGAACAACGGAGGAATTAAAACAGAACTTGAACACCAAAGAAGAATTAAAAAAAGACACCGGGGATTCCACCGCCCTGAGTGGAGAGGCTAAATCTCTAACGGAAGCTTTGGAAAAAAAGACTCAAAAATCCACCGAACAAAATACTTCCGTTAATAAAAATAATAATATAAAAAATATGAATGAAGAAAAAGAAGTGATAAAGGATATTGATATGTCTTTGGCTAAAACTTGTCAGCAGGCCACCTTGCAAACAAATTTTGGAGATATTGTCATCAAATTTTATAGGGAGAAAGCTCCGGTAACTGTAGCCAATTTTTGTACTTTGGCAAAAAAGGGATTTTATAATGGCGTAAAATTTCATAGGGTAATAGATGGTTTTATGATACAGGCCGGTGATCCGAACTCCAAAGATGATAGCAAAAAAGATCTTTGGGGCACCGGTGGTCCCGGGTATAAATTTGCCGATGAATTGCCGATGGCCGGTGAGTATAAAATAGGTTCGGTGGCGATGGCTAATTCCGGAAAGGACACTAACGGCAGTCAGTTTTTTATTGTTTCCGGACCGGCCGGAGTTGGTTTGCCACCCCAATATTCTTTGTTTGGGGAAGTGATTCAGGGCTTGGATGTTGTGAAAAAAATTCAAGAAGTGGAAACTGAGGAAAAAGGACTAAAAGATCGTCCGGTTTCTCCGGTTGTTATAAAAAATGTTAAATTGGTAATCAAAAAATAGTTTTTGAGGAGTAGTTGAGTAAAGTAAATCGTAAAGAATCAAGCAAGTTTTTAACTTGCTTGATTTTTGTTTGGTTCGGTTTGGTTTTGTGATTTTAAACAGGGAGTGTTTAATGACGGTATTGAGAGACTGTTTTTAAATTTTAATTTTCGCCAATTTTCCCCAAAAAAGTGTAAAATTGTTCGGTTTTCTTTTTTTGGTTTTGGTGCTATAATATAAGAGAAGAGAATTTTTAATTTTAAAAGTTTTTAAGATAATTATTAATTTTTACCAAGATGAATTTAGATAAATTTACCACTAAATCACAAGAGGCAATTAATAACGCTCAACAAGAGGCCTTGCGGTCCGGTCATCAGCAAATTGACGGTTGGCACTTGTTATTGGCTTTAATCAATCAGGAAGGGTCTATTGTTCCGACCATTTTGGATAAATTGCAAGTTGATATTGATGGTCTGTTGGCGGATATTAAAACCGAATTGGAAAAAAAGCCAAAAATTACCGGAGAGTTGGATGCCGGAAAAATATATGCCGGACAAGATGTGGCGAAAATTATTGAAGATGCTTTTCGGGAAGCTGAGCGTATGGGAGATGATTATGTTTCCACCGAACATATCTTTATCGCTCTGTTGAAAGTTTCGGCGGAGATTAACAATCTTTTGAAAAAATATCAAATAACCGAAGAAAAGATTTTAGATATTTTAAAGGATGTCAGGGGAAGTCAAAAGGCCGATTCTCCGGATCCGGAAGGAAAATATCAGGTGATAGAAAAATATACGGTTAATTTGACCAAGGAGGCTAAGGAGGGGAAGATGGATCCGATTATCGGACGGGACGAGGAAATTAGAAGGGTAATTCAAATTTTAACCAGAAGAACAAAAAATAATCCGGTACTTTTAGGTGAGCCGGGCACCGGGAAGACTGCCATTGTAGAAGGATTGGCACAAAGAATTGTTAATCAAGATGTGCCGGATAATTTACGAGACAAAGAGATTATCGTTATTGATATGGGCTCGCTACTTGCCGGAGCCAAATATCGGGGGGAATTTGAGGATCGCTTGAAAGCTTTAATTGACGAAATTGAAAAATCGGAGGGACATTATATTCCTTTTATTGATGAATTGCACACCTTGGTTGGTGCCGGGGCGCAAGAGGGTTCCGCCGATGCTTCCAATATGTTAAAACCGGCTTTAGCCAGAGGTAAATTGAAAATGATTGGGGCGACTACTTTAAAGGAGTATCAAAAATATATAGAAAAAGATGCCGCTTTGGAAAGACGATTTCAACCGGTTTATGTTGACGAACCGACTGAGGAAGATGCTATTGCCATTTTGCGGGGCATTAAAGAGAAATATGAATTACATCATGGGGTGCGAATTACCGATGATGCGGTTAAGGCCGCCGTTAAATTGGCGGTGCGGTACATTCCGGAAAGATTTTTACCGGATAAAGCGATTGATTTATTGGATGAGGCCACTTCCGCTTTGCGAATGGAAATAGAATCCAGGCCGACGGAGATTGATCAAATGGAAAGAGAAATTACCAAATTGGAGATTGAAGAGAAGGCCTTGGAAAGAGAGGGTACGGAGAAAGCTAAAAAAAGAATTGAAGAAATTAAAAAAGAAAGGGCTCAAATTAATGAAAAGTTAAAGGAATTAAAAGTGCGTTGGCAAGGAGAAAAAGATTTGATTGATAAAATTAAGGACAATAAGAAAGAAATTGATAAGTTAAAGAATGAAGCGGAGCAAGCGGAACGGGAGGGCCGTTTGGATAAGGTGGCGGAAATTCGCTATGGACAAATTCCCAAATTGGAGGAGGAAATTAAAAAAACTCAAAAAGAACTGGATAATATTCAGAAGAAAGGCGGTGTTCTAAAAGAAGAAGTAACTGAAGAAGATATTGCCAGAGTGGTTTCTCGTTGGACCGGTATTCCCGTATCTAAAATGTTGGAAACGGAAAGTCAGAAATTGGTCCATGCCGAAGAAGAGTTGTCTAAACGAGTTATCAGTCAACAAAAAGCTATCAAGGCCGTAGCGAACGCTTTGCGTAGAAATAGAGCGGGACTGACGGCGGATAATCGTCCAATCGGTTCCTTTATGTTCCTCGGGCCGACCGGTGTCGGTAAAACCGAGTTGGCGAAGGCCTTGGCGGAATTTTTATTTAACGATGAGGATGCTTTGATTAGAGTTGATATGAGTGAATATATGGAACAACATAGTGTAGCTAAATTTATCGGTTCTCCTCCCGGTTATGTTGGTCATGAAGAGGGGGGACAATTAACTGAAAAAATCAGACGCAAACCTTACAGTGTTATTTTGTTTGACGAAATTGAAAAAGCCCATCCGGAAGTGTTTAACATCTTGTTGCAAATTTTAGATGATGGTCGCTTAACTGATACCAAGGGCAGAGTGGTTGATTTTAAAAATACGGTTATTATTATGACTTCCAATTTGGGTAGTGATCTTATTATTGAAGCTTATGGTGAGGCTGAAGAAAAAAAGAAAGAAGTTGATGAGGAAAAGCTTCGTCAACAAGTAATGGAAGTTCTAAAACAAAAATTCAGACCGGAGTTTCTCAATCGTTTTGATGACATAATTGTTTTTGAAGCCCTTAGTCAGGAAGATATTGAAAAGATTATTGATTTACAAATCGCTAAAATAAATCAACAATTGGAAGAGAAAGGAATTAAATTGGAATTGACTTCGGAAGCCAAAAAATTTCTTTTGGAGCACGGATACGATCCGGCTTACGGAGCTCGGCCTCTCAAAAGAGCAATTCAGAAATATTTATTGGATGAATTGGCAATGTTGATGATAGAAGGTAAGATTAAAAAAGGGACGGTAAAGGTCAAACTCAAAAACGATAAATTGATTTTTGAGTAAAGGGATAAAGGAATTGAGAAATACGATTCCAATAAAAGATTTTTAATTTAAATTTTCAATTTCAGATGTTATTTCGTTGGAAAATATTTGTTTTAACCGTTTTGTTTGGAGGAGCTTTGGGAATTTTTTCTCAAAATGAAGATTGGTATTTTTATACTTTAGCTTTTTTGTTCTTTTTAAGTCTTTTGTTGGTTTGGCCTTTGGTGGAAAAGTTTCGCTTTTTGGCCATCCCTCTTTTTCTGTCTATCGGTTCCTTAAATTTGTTGTATTTGGTTGACGGCAAGGTGGAAAGAATTGTGTTTATTGTTTTCGCGGTTATAATTTATTATTTATCTTTGTTGGGGGCATATCGTTTGAGGAAATATGATTGTGACCAAACGGCTCAAGGGATGATTAATTTAGCCACCATTGCCACCGTATTTTTTTGGTTGGTGTCCAATTATGGTTGGTATTTGAATTTTGCCATTGATAGTTGGGTTTTGGTGGTAACCACGATTGCTTCAACTTTCTTGATTGCCTTACCTTCTTTAACAATTTGCTTTGTTTCTTGTTATAAAATAAAGTATCGTCAAAAGAAGAAAAATCAAAAAATAAAAAAGAAAGATTTTTTAATCGCTTTGAAGCAACAAGTAAAAGTTCAGCGAGTAGCTTTGTTTTTTAGTACCATTTTGGCTTTTGTTATGGGTGAAATTATTTGGGGGTTGTCTTTTTGGCCTTTCGGTTATTTGGTAACCGGTATGACGGCGGTTATTATCTTTTTTATTTTTTGGTCGGTTGTTCGCAGGTTTATAATGCAAAAATTGACAAAAAAGTATATGCTTGTTAACATAAGTCTTATGATTATCTTAATTATAGGGATGCTTTTGACATCGCCTTGGAATTTAATTGATTAAAAAATATGTTTAAAAAAATTTTATTGTTTAGTATCGGTTTGTTGTTTATAGTTTTGTTGATTGTTTTGATTCAGATTTTTATTGTACCTCGTTTATTGCAAACCGCTTTTTTGCAAAAATATCACTTCTTAAAAGAGGATGGTGAGAAAACAATTGTGATTAATAAAACGGAAAAGGTAACCGTTAAAGAGGATTTTTCTTTGGCAAAAACCGGAGAAAGAGTCGCTTCCGGAGTGGTAAAAATAATGCTTGTTCCGGAAAAGAAAAATGCCAAAATAAATTTAAATTCTACAATTCAAACAGGTGTGGTGTTGTCCGGAGACGGAATTGTAGTTACGGTTTTGAGTGATGATTTAAAAAAGGCGACGGAGAAAAATTTACGAGTGTTATTGAATGATGAGAGGATTTTTAAAGTGGAGAAAGTTTTCAAGGATGATTTTAATGAATTATTGTTTCTGAAGATAAAAGCGGACAATTTGGTGTCGGTTCCCTTTGGTAATTCGCGAGAGCTGGAAAATGGAGAGAAAATAATTTTAATCGGTTCAGTCGGAGGAGTAAAGAAGCCGATTTATGGTCTGAATATTATTCGTAATTATACTCTGAATTTTAATAAGGAGGGAAGACAGTTTTTGTTTTCTGATAAAAACAGTAGTGTGTTTATTCTGAACGGGGCGATTGGTAAAGAATTTATTGGTGCTCCGGCGGTTGATTTTAACGGGACTATCGTTGGTTTGGCCAATGTTGTACAAAATGTTTCCGGTCGGTATGATTTTTTCATTCCTATTGTTAATATAGAAAAATCTTTAAGAAAACTTATTGAAAATGATGAGATAAGTTATCCAAAATTGGGAACATATTATTTTAATTTAACTGAAGAACTTTCTTTGTTAAATAATATTTCCGAAAAAGAGGGCGCTTTTGTTTACACTCCTTCCGGCAGGGTTACTTTGGCTCAATCGGCCGGGAGAATAGCCGGTTTAAAGTATGGAGATATTATTTTGGCGGTTAACGAAGAAAAGATAGGAAAAGGGAATAATTTGGCGGAAATTTTAAGTAACTATAGAGTCGGGGATAAGATTACCTTGAGGATTGTTCGACAAGGTAAAGAAATGTCTTTGCCTCTTACTTTGAAGTGATTTTTTTGAAGAAACTTATTTGACAAAAACATCGGTAATTTCACCGATGTTTTTTGAAAAGACTTGACAATTCCGGGAAAAAAGTTATAATTAAGCGTCATGGTAAATTTGACAGGAGGGAAACAAAGAGAATTATTTAATAAATTTTTATTTTCCCGGATGAGTTTATGAATTATTATTTTAAGAATATCTTAAGGACGGGACAAACAGTTATATTTTTTGTGTTTTTGACGGGGACAGTCGCTTTTGTTTCCGGAGTTTTTGTTTTTAATAAATACAAAGTGCAAATGGAGGTGTTGCCGGTTGCCGACAGTGTTATAGGGGAAAGAGTCAATTGTTACGGTAATTTGGGAGAAACCTTGAAGTATGTTTTGGTTAGTGAAGAATTTTTGAAAGGTTTGAATAAAAATCAAGCAAAAGAGCAAAAAATAATCGCTCGGGATTTGGAAGTTGAGCGAAAAGAAAAAACTGATATTTTGGTAATTAAAGTTTCGGATGTATCACCCCAAGTAGCTCAAGAGAAAATATCAGCCCTTGCAAAATATATGATTGCCAATAGTGGTAAATATTTTGCCAAAAGTGATTTTGTCAAAGTGCGGACATTAATGGCACCTAAATTAATCAGTAAGCAAAAGGAACTTTTCTTTTGGGTGTTGTCGGGGATATTGATTGGACTGGGAGTTGGAGGGGCGATTGTTTGGTTTACTGATTTTAGATTGGAGTTGTGGGGACGAAAGAAATATGCCGGCGGACTGGTGGAACAAAAGATTAAAGAAGAGTTGATAAAAAAAGATAGGATTAAAAGTGAATTATATCCCACCGGAGAAGAATATGTTTTTAAACAAAAAACATCTTTGAATGCTGATGTAGATATAGACAGAAATTCTGTGAGTGATTCAGACAGAGATATTTTTGAAAAAAAAGAAAATAAAATGGGGGCGGTAGACCATTCCTCCGTTTCCGATAATTTCCAACCAAAATTTGTCGTTCTTAATCAAGTGTTAAATGATTTTGGAAAGAAAACATTGAAAGAAGGCAAGAAGAAAAAAAGTAAGGAAAGCGTGCCGGATAATTTACCTGTTTTTGTTAATGAGGACTTTGAGTTGGAAGAGCGGAAAAACCATCAAGCCAAATTGGAGAAGGGAGTTGTTTCTAAAGGAAAAGAAAAAGGGGATGAAAAAAAGGAGAAGATTGAAAAAAAAGGAGAAAAATTGACCACAAAGACCGTTGAAAATAAAAGAGAGAAGGGGATTGAAAAGAAGAGAAAAGAAAAATCTTTTATGGATAGTGAAATATTCAAAGAAGTAACTCGTAGCGTATCAAAACCGCAAATGATGGAAGGGGGAATTGAAGAGGTGATTGAAGAAGAAGTTAAAGAAGAAATGAAAAAGAGAATAGGAAAGAAAAAGGAAGGGAAAAAAATCGGTAATGATGAAACAAAGACGATTTCTTCTTCTAAACGGAAAGTTGATGGGTGGAAAATGGGAAGAGAGAAAAAACCCAGTGCTCATAATATTGCCAACGGTTTTGCCGTAGATACTTCTTCCGTAACCGATACTCCCGCCGATTCCAGTGAAGAGATTAAAGATAGGTTGAATAAATTATTAAGAGGTGATTTGTAATAGATAAAGTCATGAAAAATAATTTAGAAAACAATTTGATTGTTATTATACCTACCAGGGTGGAGGATATTCAATTGCTAAAAAAAGCCTTTGATTCTGTGAGGTGGGTTAAAAATATTTTAATTGCCGACTCTTCAACAACTAAACATGGAGCAAGTTTGATTAAAAAATTTGCCAATAAAAGAGGGGCACAATATATTCATCGAAAATATAAGTATAGTGCTGATTTTAAAAATTGGGCAATATCTCAAGTAAAACAAGAGTGGGTATTATTATTGGATTCGGATGAAATATTAACAAAAGAGTTAAAAAATAAAATAGAGAGGTTGTTTTTGACCGGAGATGTTGAAAGGCATGATGGGTATCTTATTGCGCGTAAACACTTTTTTTTCGGAAATTTTTTACGATTTGGTGGAAGGTACCCTTTGTACAATATTAGACTATTTAGAAAACAATGTCGTTACGAGGATAGGGATGTACATGCTCATATTATTATTCCCGGAAGCAGGATTGGAAAAATACCTTTTTCCGAAGGAGATATTTTGCATTATTCGGATAGATATTTTGGGCAATTTTTTGAAAAATTTAATCGCTATAGTGATTATCAGGCCAGATATATAAAAAAAGTGACCGAACGAAAACGTCAGATTAGATGGTTTGAGTTTCTTCGGAATGCTTTATATGCCAAGGCAGTTATTAAAGATTTTTGGTTTTTTTTACCGGCTCATAGCGCCTTGAAGTTTTTTTGGATGTATATTGTAAAAGCGGGATTTTTGGATGGTTTGTCGGGCTTAAAAATTGCCTTGTTGTATTCTTTGCAGGATTATGACAGCAAAACAAAATATTATTTGATAAATGATAATATTTTCATTGCTCAATGGAGAATGAAAGTTCAAAATTTATATATTACATTTATTGCACAATTATTTGGTGTGCAAAAGAGGGTGGTTGTAGAAGAGTTTTATAAACATTTACGGATGAGAGTAGATATGGAGTGTTGTTGTGAAAAATTTGTAAATGCGAAAATATTTTAAATTATAATTAAAAAAATATGTCTGCAAACGGAGAATTAATTTTAAAAAATATTTGGAACTCTAAGCAAATTGTATTTTTATTTGGATTGATGGGAGCGATGATTTTTTTTGTTGTTAGCGCTTTGATACCTCCCTCATATAAAGCAGTTGCCTCTATTGCCGTTAATCAAACAAGAACGGGTGGTTTAGATGCTTATAGAGAAGCTAAATCTTCGGAATTTATAGCTCAAACTATCAAGGAGATGATTATGGCCAATTCTTTTATGAACGAAGTTAATTCCAATGGGGAAATTGTTTGGCAAGAGATGAGGGAGAAGAAATCGCAAGATGAAAAAATTAAATTATGGAAAAAGAAGATTAAGATTTCGGTTGTGCCAAATACCGGAGTGGTGCATATAGCCGTTTACACTAAAAATAGATTATTATCTCAACAGATTGCTTTTGAAATAATTAATATTTTGCAGAATAAAAAAATAACTTTTTTTAACAACAAGGGTGTTAAGTTGGAAATTATTGATCAACCGTATTATTTTTATAAGCCGGCTTTTCCAAATTTGTTTTTAAATACGGTAGTAGGGTGTATTATTGGTAGTGTTGTGGCAATTAATTTGATAATTAAAAATACAAAAATAAGCCCTGTTGTCAATTTTGGTTTTAAAAAAAATAATATTAAGTATGCCAAATTGAGCAGTAAAGATTTAAATCTTTAAATTTTTGAAATCTTTATTCGTTTTTTAGTTTTTTGATTGCTGATGGTTAACCATCCTGACAGCAATGACCAAGTGAATAAGTGTAGGAAATTAGCTTCATAATATGATTCTACCATACTAATTACACTGAATGCTATTAACAAAGCTAAAATTCCCCAACTAATGATAAGGATTGGGTAAAATATTTCAGGTTGTTTTTTTGATAATTTATACAGTTGATAATGGTGTTTAAGAGTATAGTAATAAAACGATAGAATAATAGCGAGGTAAGCGATTAATCCCATTAAACCGCCCTCTAAGGAAAAAAATACCAAGTCGTTATGAGGATTTTCCGTACCATTGTGTGATTCTTTGGCATCGTTAATGACAGTAGCAAAGCTACCGGCGCCGTAACCCCAAAAAGGTTTTGCCAAAAATTTTTTATAACTCATTCTCCAAATATTTTTTCGAGCATACATAGAATCAAACATTGTGTGTTCAGAAAAACCGGACAGTCTTTCTTTGGTCGGTTCCATCATTAACATAAAAGACAATAAAATACTAAATAATAGAATTATTGCCAGAAACATTTTTCTTTTTTGTAAAGAAAAAAATCCCAAAAAGATTACTAGGCCCAGCCAAGCCGAGCGAGAAAAGGTCACGATAAAAATTGGCAGACTTGAAAATAAATAAGCAAATAAAAATAAATTATATTTTGTTTCTTTAATTTGATTAAGGTATGAAAGTAATATCAGGCTTAGAGAAATGGTTAATAACAGCAAGCTTCCCAATAAATTTGGACTGTCAAAAGGGCCGGAAACTCTATGAATGTCAACATCGGCGTATTCATAAAAAAGACCACTGAAAATTTGGTAATAAGATATTAATATGGCCGGTAAGGATAATACAATCAGAAAAAAAGCAAGTTTGTAAAAATCTTTTATCTTTTTAAGACTGGCTTGAGTTAGCAAAAAAAGAGAGAGTAGTAGTAAGTAAAAACTTATTTGTAGATATTTATCACTGCCTATAGACCAAAAGACAGAAAAAGATAGGTAACCAATGGTTAAAAGAATTATGTTGTTTAAAAGAGAAAGAGAAGAACATATTTTTTTTGTTCGGAGAATTAGAAGAGCAAATAAAGATGTTAATAAAAAACCGATTATTCTAGGGTCTATATTATAAAAAGAAAAACTTAGGGAGGATTGGTGAGTGTAGGTTTTGTCTAAGATTGTTAAATTTTCTATTAAGAAAAAAATAGGCAATAAAAATAATGAAAATAAAAAGCCATAATTTAATTTGTAAACAGCCACAATAAAAACACTACTTAAAATAAAGTCCAGAATAATAATTGTTAAATTTAACTTGGGGTCTGAGGAAAGGAGGAGATATGAAAGATGAATTACAAGAGAAGTGCTTGTTCCTATGAATAAAATTTTCAAGAAAGAATTTTCCTTTTGAATTTTTTTTAACATAGAATAAGATAAATTACTTAGACGAAACTAATCCCAGCAATTCCAAGCGTAGGGTATCAATGTCTTCCGGATGATTTATTTTTTCTAAGGCCTTTTCCACTTTTTTTCTTAGAAGAGCTCGTTTTAGGGGGTTTCCCTTGAGATAAAATTGAACACTGCGAGTGTAACCGAAGTTAATGGTATCAAAACCGAATTTTTTATAATTTTTGATAAAATCGGGAATTTCTTCCATATTTCTAAGAAGAATTGTCATATGTCCGATAATGTTTACATTGGAGTGTAAGCGTTTTTTGGCTTTTTTAATTCGTTGAATGTTTTTCAATACTTGGTTCCAATTGGAGCCACGGTTAATATTTTCGTGAGTTTCTTTTTTGCTGGCATTTAAAGAAATATGTACGAATTCTGAGTGACGGGCGATTTTTTCCGCCCAAAGATCATTGATTAAAGTGCAATTGGTAATGAGATTTATTTTTTTTCCTTGAGTTGTCGCATAATCAAAAAATTGATTAGCTTCTTTAATGAATAAGGATTCGCCCCCTTGAGAATCAATGGATTTAAATGGGGAAAGGTCAATATTTTTTTTCATTACTTCCATACTTAGTACTTGTTGGGCGTTGCTGTTTTGGTGGCACATCACACAATTTAAATTGCATTTTTCCGAAAATAACATTCGTAATTTTTTCATTTGGCTATAATCCGCTTTCGGTTTTTTGTTAAAGTCCGGTTTGATTTGTTCTTTTTTTAGCAGACGACAATTTTTATAGCATTTTAATTTACCGGCTAAAGAATCTTTGCGCATTTGTTGATAAGAGTCACTATTGCAAATTTCGGTAAGAGTGTGGTGATAAATATTTCCCACCACCTTTGGTCGTTCGCAACAGGGGAAAACTGTTCCATCTTCTACAATAAAAAACTCTTCCCAAAGTTTGGGGCAAAAGGTATGATTTGATTTTTGTTGATTATTATATTTTGAATTATGCTCTAATTCTTTGGGGGAAGTAGGGCAGGTATTTGTACATTTTGGCATAGTTAATTAATTTACATTTTAATTTGCAAGGGGTATTTCTGTTTTTGGTGTGCGCTTAACAATTTTTTAATTTAATTATCAACAGTTTAATGTTTAAATAACTTAAGTATTTAAAATTTAGGTCCCAAACTGTAATTTGTAATTCATAAATTAAAATTCAGTTGGACACTAAAATGTAACACACTTTTAATAAAAAAGCAACCCCCAACACCTGATAATACAGGTGTTGAGGGCAGACGTTAATATAATAAGTAGTGGAACGTTGCTACGTCCTCCCACTCTTTGACGCATGGCTGACCTACTTTTTCTGTATTACGAAGGAGGTCAGCGATCTCCTTCGTAATGGGGCGCAGAGGAGCACATTCATATGTGCGATACAACCTATGATATGTTAGTTTTCCGCTCTTGCCATGCAGGCAAGTGGAAGATACTGACCCATACGCCCTACTCATCCGACTGCTTTTAGGGCTTACCATAGTGTGATAAGCTGGCACGTCGTCTGTTGCTGGGACAAATCCCCATCTTGTGCTACAATCGGCAGCTATAGCAAGGATTGGAAATGCGCAAATGGCTAAAAATGTTGTAAATACACAATTTTTCATCATACATCCTCCTGAAAATTTGATGAATAATAACCAGTCACATTTTTCACCCAATGACACTATTGTCAAAGGAAATGTGACTTTTTAACAATCCGCTAGGCTACCTTAGCCCAACGAATTGGTTTTTGTAGGGTCTCCAGGGGTCTTCCCCGGGTGGAGTGCCTGGTGGTGGCAAATGCATATTTGCCA